>NZ_JACJEP010000002.1:0-169043 GCF_014164135.1 Pseudoalteromonas sp. SG45-1 | reverse complement strand
TGATATGTAATATAAGTTTAATACTTTTAAAAGCCTCGTAAGTTATAACTTACGGGGCTTTTTTAGTTAATTTTTAATTTGATATTCTTTTTTTAATTTACTTATTTGCACTTTATGTGAAATCAAGAAGGTATTAAATTTCTTGATTATGTCAGGGTAGTCAATCGACGATAATAAAAAGGCTTGTAAATCTGTCGGCAATTCGTTTTGAAAATAAACAGCTCGGGTTAATTTAAAGTATTTTAGGAGGTTATAATTTAATACATCGTTAGATATGTAAATACACTCCACCCGCTCTTTTAAAAGCAACTCTATTAATTCAATTACGTTAGCTGTTTCTATTAACTCAACGTTTTCATTATTCATTAACGGTTTAAAGCTTTGAGGCGTAAACCCTCTTACCGTTGCAAAACTAATGCATTCATCAATAGTGATATTTATATTTAAACTCGCAATGCCCGTTTTAGTCACAACGGTTGGCTGCGAATAAATAATTTTATTTACATCAATAAATGAAGCTTTGTAGCTTGATTTCCAGCTAGGGTTATCTGGATACTTAAAGTCGACATGGCGATGTTCCACAAATTCTTTGTAAAGTCGATTAATAGGTAGTGTGTAAAACTCAAACTCAAACTCATGCTGCTGGGCAAACAAGGTAAGTAACTTTTGACTGAAACCATAATAGTCGCGGTTATCAGCCCCACTACCATCGTAGTATGGAAGGTATTCTATATTCTCTACGCCTACTACGTAATGAGTCGCTGATTTAGCGTTGTTTATTAAAAGCAGTAAAGCGAATGGCAAATATATTAACTGCGTTGCTATTTTTTTAAATTGATTCATTAATAACCTAAGTAATATTATTGACAATTAGCTGCACGCTTTAATTTTAACAAAATTGCAAAGATTATGATAAACCTATTTTGTTTTAAGCAAAAAAAAAAGCCTGATTAAAATCAGGCTTCGCAAAGAAGAGGTTTAGCTTTTATCTCTCGGTACAAAATCAAGGACTGTTGCATTAATACAGTAACGATCGCGACCTCTTGGACCTTCACCAGGAAATAAATGACCTAGGTGTATGCCTGTACTTTTAGATCGAAGCTCAATGCGTGTCATGCCCCAGCTGCTATCGTCGTGCTGTGTTACGTTGTTTTTTACAGGATGAGTAAAGGACAACCAACCAGTACCTGAGTTAAATCTATCGCTTGTATCAAATAGTGGCTCGCCACTTAATTTATCAACAAAAGTGCCGTCTGGTGTATTTTTAAACTCTTTGTACTCTTTACAGTAAGGTCTATCTGTTCGTGCATCAAATGCAACTTTATAAGCATCACTGTTGCCTAATTTAAAAGCGCCTAATGCTTTATAAAACTCTTCAGGCGTTGCGTAACCTTGACGGCCATATACCTCAATACCATTTTCTAAAAATAAAATGGTCGGTGTTGCCCACGTGGCTGACTTAATAGTTAAATCATCAAGTTGGTCAGCATGGCGAAACGACATTGGTATTGTCCCTTTGTAATCATTTGCGACTGCTTTTTTGAATTTTTCACAGTATGGGCAGTATTCACGTGAATCTAAAACTACGATTTGTTTTCCTGATAATAAAGCCGTGTTATCTACTTTTTCTACAGGTGTTTTATTAAAAACAACACCGGTAGAATGATCTGGGCAATAGCCATTAGGGTTCTTTTCTAAATAATTTTGATGATACTCTTCTGCCGATACAAAACCTTGAAGCGGTTTAATAACTGTTTCAATTTTGCCATAGCTCGCATCAGTTAAAAGCTGCTGATATTGCGATTTAACTTGCTCAGCTACTTTAGCTTGCGCATCAGTGGTCGTTAATACAATTGAGCGGTATTGAGTACCAATGTCGTTACCTTGGCGATTTTTTTGTGTAGGGTCGTGACTTTCAAAATAGTTTTTTAAGAGATCTTCTGCTGAAATTATATTGCTGTTATACATAACTTGTACAACTTCAGCATAATTGTTCTCGTCAAAACGACGAGACTGATCAGTAATGTTTCTGTAGGTAGCTTTAAAGCCATTGCCGTCAGCGTACCCCGATTCAGCATCAATAACGCCATTAAGCGCTTCGTAGCGTTTTTCGGCTCCCCAAAAACAACCCGATCCAAGTACAATGGTTTCTACATGCATGGTGGCTTCTACATTACTGTGCTCAACCTTTTCCATAGATAAAGCAAAGCTGCCTGCGCTAAATATAATAGCAGCGCCTGATAAATATAATAAATGCTGGTGTTTCATAAAGTACCTCTTAAACAAGTGCGTGCTAACTAAGACCTCCTTATCCTAATTTTCATTTCAACCTAATTACTTATTTAGTACGAAGCGTATTAAGTTTTGGTCTTCAATAAGTTAAATACGATTAATTGAATATAAAACTACTCTTAAAGTAAGTTGGGCAATAAACATAACCACTTAGTCGCAATGGTGTAAATAAATTAATAAAACTGTGTTACGTTTAAATTATGTTGTACAAATAGGTTTATTTAATGAAGCCAGCTCCTCATATTTATGCATTAACAAACAGTAGTTTACTGTTTGATGCATCGCATTTAGACGCTACAGATATACTCTCTATTCAAAAGAAAATTTGGGCTCTAGCTAGCCACTGTAAAAGCACTGATGAATTTAGCGATTTGGTGCCGGCCATGAACTCGCTCACTCTTTATTTAAAATCAGATAAACACTTAAATAAGTGGTTACGAGTGCTACCTTCGCTGTGGAATGATATTAAAACGAGTACTTTTAAGGGGCAGCATCACTTAATCAAAACCACATACAAGGGTGGGGACATTAATTACGTGGCTCGCTATCATAATTTAAGTGCCGATGAAGTTATTAATATTCATAGTAAAACCAAGTACCACGTTTTATTTTTAGGCTTTCAGCCCGGTTTTGCTTACCTACATGGCTTAAATGAGCAATTACATACACCAAGACGTGATGAGCCACGCATTAAAGTTCCTAAAGGCTCTGTTGCGATAGGTGCTGCACAAACCGGAATTTACCCCGCAGATACCCCAGGTGGTTGGCATATAATAGGTCATACAGATACTGCTTTGTTTGATTCGACCTCTGAGCAACCTTGTTTAATTCAACCAGGCGATACGCTTGAATTTGTTCCGCTCGTTAATAAAGGAGCAAATCATGATTAAAGTACTTAAAAGTGGTGTATTACTTACAATTCAAGATTTTGGCCGTGAGGGCTACCGCCATTTAGGTGTAAGCAAAGCGGGTAGCTTAGACCCTATTGCACAAATCATTGCTAATAGATTACTTAACAATAACGACAATGATGCCGTTTTAGAAATAACTGTGGGTTTGTGCGAACTGGAATTTACCTGCGACACAGTAATTGCGCTTCATGGTGCAGATTTGCAAGCAACCCTTGATGGACATGCAATTTATCCTGGTTGGACATACGCAGTAAAAAACAAACAAGTCCTAAGTTTTGCTACTGGTAGAGCAGGCTTAAGAGCTTATTTAGCAGTGAAAGGCGGTATACAAAATGCTGAGGTTATGGGTTCTAAATCTACAGATTTAAACGCATGTTTTGGTGGTTTTGAAGGTAGATCTCTCACCACTGGTGATGAAATACCTATTACTCCTTATTATGGAGAGTTTATAAAGGTAGGCGCAATTGCTCCCGCCCAGCGCAAACTTATACGCCTGCATCCAAGCCCTCATGCCGACTTATTAGGCGAGCCTTTACTAAGCAACTTTGTGTCTACCGCTTTTAAAGTCAGCAATAATAGTAACCGAATGGGTGTAAGGCTTGAGCATAAAAATAATTTGGGGCATTCGCACTCTTTGCCATCATTAGGGGTGAGCCCTGGGAGTATTCAACTCCCACCAAGTGGAGAGCCAATTGTGTTACTAAATGATGGCCAAACTACAGGGGGCTACCCTCTGCTAGGGACTGTTATTGAAGCCGACTTACGTCAATTTGCACAGTTTAGACCTTTAGATACTGTTGAGTTTAAATATGTAACGTTTGAAGAAGCAGCGAAGGCGAAGCAGAAACTTGACGGACACCTACATCAATTGAGCCTTGCACTTAAAAATAACCTATAAAAATATTCTAAAAATAAATAGGAAAACTATGTTCGACTTAAATTATTGGCCCTGATAATCGTTTAATACTGGTTGTTTTGTATTGTGTAGGTATATTTTTAATTGAAGGTCATTGCGCAAGCCCTGCTCCATTAGTTGCGCTCTGCATGTATAGCGGCAATTGCGGTACGTTAATGACGCCTATGACAGCAAATTAAATATTATTCCTACAGCTCTTTTAGACTTAAAAGATAAGTACCATGTAATAAAGGTTCAAATTCAGACGGCAGTTACCTTACTCGCCGTTAATATTATTTTAATGTATAGCTTGGTGTGTAATGACTAAATCAACTTCTTCTATGGCGTGTGTATTAATTACCGGCTTTGCGCCTTTTGGTAGCGAAACTATCAATCCTTCTTGGCAAGCAGTGCAAAAACTTGATGAAACTATCATCATGAAACATAAAATATATACACTAGAACTTGCCTATGAGTTTAATACGTCTATTAGTCAGCTTATAAACGCCATTGAGTCACATAATCCGGCGGTTGTTTTATGTATAGGTCAAGCTGGTGGGCGCAGCGAAATATCAATTGAGCGTATTGCAATAAACGTTGACGATGCACGCATTAAAGACAATGCAGGTAAGCAACCTGTCGATTCACCAATAGAAAAAAATGGCCCTGATGCCTATTTCACTAACTTGCCAATAAAGCGTATGTTACAAGCACTGCACAACAGCAATATACCTGCTGCCATTTCCAATACGGCAGGTACGTATGTGTGTAATCACGTTATGTATGGTCTTATGCATTACATAAATGATCACTACGCTGTAATGAAGGGTGGCTTTGTGCATATTCCTTATTTACCAAGCCAAGCTGTGCACCACAATGGCGCACCAAGCATGTGTGAAGACACTGTTATTAACGCGCTAAAAGTGATGATTGCACAAGCTTTGAACAATAATAACGACGTAAAAATAGCAGCGGGCACCACGCATTGACCACTTTGGTGCGGTTACATATAACTTGGTGCATAAATTATTCTTAATTAATTGTAAAAGCTATGTGACTTGAGTAATTTTTTCTGATAAAACAAGGTTTCGCAGCACAGCAAATTGGCTTTGCTGCACACATAATAGGAATGAGGAGTTACTATGTGTTCAATTTTTGGGGTATTAGATATTAAATCTGATCCCGCTCAATTGCGTACCCAAGCAATTGAAATGTCAAAGCTGCTTAGACACCGTGGCCCAGATTGGTCTGGTGTATATGCATCTGAAAAAGCTATTTTAGTACATGAGCGTTTAGCTATTGTTGGTGTATCAAGCGGTGCACAGCCTTTATACAATCCTGAAAAAACAAATATTTTAGCGGTTAATGGCGAGATTTATAATCATAAAGAACTTGCAGCAGAGCTAGATGTTGATTTTACTTTTCAAACTCAATCAGACTGTGAAGTTATTTTAGCGCTTTATAAACAAAAAGGGCCTGACTTTTTAGATGATCTAAATGGCATTTTTGCATTTTGTTTATATGATGAAGAAAATGACGCTTACTTAATTGGCCGTGACCATATTGGTATTATCCCTCTTTACACTGGTCACGACGAGCACGGTAACTTTTACGTTGCTTCAGAGCTAAAAGCACTCTCTCCAATTTGTAAGCATATTGAAGAATTTCCACCAGGGCATTACCTGTACAGCAAAGATGGCAAAATGACGCCTTATTACAAGCGTGATTGGGAAACATTTGATGCAGTTAAAGATAACAGCGCACAAGCGCAAGACGTTAAAGATGCATTAGAAGCGGCCGTTAAACGCCAGCTAATGTGTGACGTGCCTTACGGTGTATTACTTTCTGGTGGTTTAGACTCATCGGTTATCTCTGCTATTACCCAGCGTTTTGCTGCAAAACGTATTGAAGATAACGATGAGAGCGATGCATGGTGGCCTAAGCTGCATTCTTTTTCAGTAGGCCTTGAGGGCTCACCTGATTTAGCCGCTGCCCAAAAAGTAGCTGACATGATTGGTACTATTCACCACCCTATCATTTTTACCATTCAAGAAGGTATTGATGCACTGCGTGAAGTGATTTACCATATTGAAACGTATGATGTAACAACGATTCGTGCCTCTACACCTATGTACTTAATGGCTCGCCAAATTAAAGCAATGGGCATTAAAATGGTGTTATCTGGCGAAGGTGCTGATGAGCTATTTGGTGGTTACTTATACTTCCATAAAGCCCCTAACGCACAAGAGTTTCATGAAGAGCTAAACCGTAAAGTATCAAAACTGCATATGTTTGACTGTTTACGTGCTAATAAATCAATGGCAGCATGGGGCGTTGAAGCACGTGTACCGTTCCTTGATAAAGAATTTGTTGATGTTGCTATGCGTATCAACCCTGAAGCCAAAATGTGTAAAGATGGCAAAATCGAAAAACACATTTTACGTGAAGGTTTTGATGGCTACTTGCCTGATGAAGTTTTATGGCGCCAAAAAGAGCAATTTTCAGACGGTGTTGGTTACAGTTGGATTGATACGTTAAAAGAGTTTGTAAATGAGCAAGTGAGCGATCAAGAGCTTGCAAATGCTAAATTTAAATACCCTATTAATACGCCAGATTCAAAAGAAGCTTACTACTACCGTACTATTTTTGAATCGCACTTTCCTGGAGATGCATCAGCTAAATGTGTACCACATGGCAAATCGGTAGCGTGTTCGACTCCTGAAGCACTTGCATGGGACGCATCGTTCCAAAACAATGCAGATCCATCAGGTCGTGCTGCGGGCGTTCATAACGACGCGTATGCAAGCAAAGGATAACACTCTTTGTTTAACGAAGCGTAAGCCCAAATGGCTTACGCTTCGCTGTATAAAACTCACTTCCACCGAATCTGTTTTTTATAGCCCTGCAAATAACTTAAAAGGCTCAAGTGCTTTAATTGTTATTTATAAAATTGGGTTAACATCAAAAACAATGCAATATATTGCATCACAATCAAACCACCCTGCTACCGTATTTTTAAATCAAAATGAGATAACTAAACGCCATTGTAATATTCGCTGGTTCAACCAAACAAGTGAAATTAAACGCTGTGGGCATGGTACTTTAGCGGCCGCTAATTTTTTAATAAAGTATTTTGGTTATTGCCCTGAAGTATTTATATCAATGAGTAATGAGCGCTTTACTATAAGAGTAAAAAAACAACGCGCACAGTTGTTACTAAAAAGTATAGAGCCTAAAAAAAGCGAATTAGCTAAAGGTGAGTTAAAAAGTGTGTTTTCATTAGCAATAAAAGTAGCCTACAGTACCGGTGATAAAAACGGTTATACGGTTGTATTATTTAATGAAGAATTTAATAAAGGATTTAGTAAAGACGTTGAAAAAGACGATTTAAAAAGCTTACACGTTGATTTTAAAGCTTTGAGTAAACTCCACAAAAATGCAGTTATAGCGCTTAGTATAAAAAATATGGACAAAAAAAATGCTATAGCGCATTTTAGATATTTTGCACCCCAGTTTGGAGTAAATGAGGACAGTGCAACGGGCTCTGCGGTATCTGTTATTGCCCCCCTGCTATTTAGACTACATGGTTTAAATAAAGCTAAGCTTATACAGCAATCAAATAATGGTGCATTGCTAAGCTATGAGTTTAGCAATGCTAAAGTTGTCATTTACTAGGGCGTGTTGATCTTTGCGAATTGAAATTTGTTCAATCTAGGGCCGATTAAAGCGCGGCGCGAGGTTTGTAACCTAGTGGGCTAAGTAAAAATCGAGCAACAAATAGTTTATCGCCCCTAGGCAGTACCCGAAGGGCAGCACATGTTTGGCATTTATGCTGCGTTATCGCCTATTTATGTGGAATAACCACACTTCATAGGCTCTGCCTTGCCTAAAAACCAAACATATTGCTGCAAATTCAACTATCAAAGATCAACACGCCCTAAACATATTAAGTAAACGTTTATAGCGGTCTTAATAAGCACAATGCAAAATAGTTACTATCGTCTTGCCATGTTTGCTCTAACTTTAAATTAGCTTGCGCTGCAAGCTGCTTAAACGATTCGAGCGTGTACTTATGAGAGTTTTCTGTATGGATACTTTCGCCTTCAATAAAGTCTATTTGCTGATCATTTATAACCACGCTTTGATTACAGTTACTTACTAAATGCATTTCAATACGGCTATGTTGCTCGTTAAAGCGTGACTCGTGGCTAAAGTTATCTAAATTAAATGTGCCGTTTAGCTCGTTATTAATACGTTGTAGTAAATTTTTATTAAATGCAGCGGTGATTCCCGCTTTATCGTTATATGCATCAAGTAGCACTTGGCGCTCTTTTAGTAAATCAACCCCAATTAATACATAACCGTTTAAACCACATAAGCGATGGAAATTATTCATAATTTCTATAGCTTTAACTGGGGCAAAATTACCAAGAGTAGAGCCTGGAAAATACACTAAATTGGTTTGACTATCTAAAGCGGTGTCTTTGGTTAGCTGTTTAACCATTTGGCTATGTGTAAAGTCTCCTAGTAATGGCGAAATGGCCAAATCTGGGAATAATGGTGACAAATGTGCAAGTGAATAACTGAGCATCTCCTCAGAAATTTCAAACGGTACGAAGGTTTTTACCTTTGCCATGTGCGCTAATAAATACGCGACCTTTTTACCCGAACCACACCCAGGCTCAATAATAGAGAGATTTTCAGGTAGCATTTGAGCAATCGACTGCGAGTATTGCTCTAAAATAGACAACTCCGTACGTGTAACATAATACTCTTGTAAGGATGTTATTTGCTCGAATAATGCAGCACCTTTATCATCGTAAAAATACTTACACGGAAGCGTTTTTTGTTGTTGAGTTAATCCGCTTATCACGTCGTTTAAAAATTCAGTGTCGGTTATGTTACTTTGTTTAATCGCTGTTACTTGGCTCATACTATATCCTTAGCTAGTCTTATCCCGCTGCACATCCACGCTTGATGTGGGTAATAAAAATTTCGGTATGTTTGTCGTAAATGGTTTTGAGGGGTAAACACACACCCACCCCGTAACACCATTTGGTTATTCATAAATTTACCATTGTATTCCCCTGCTACTCCTTCAATAGGCTTAAAACCGGGGTATGGCAAATATGCACTGTTTGTCCATTGCCAACATGAATCCGTTAACTGGTTTATTTCAGTATCATCTTTTGTTTGTTGTGGTGTTAGATAGTTATTATTAGTGTCTGTTGAAGGTGTATTTTTAGCTGCATATTCCCACTCGAACTCTGTAGGCAAGCGAGCCTTTACAAAATTAGCGTAGGCGCTGGCCTCAAAATAACTAACATGGCTGATGGGAGCGCTTAAATTTAAAGGCTGCAATCCATAGTGTGTAAACTCAAACCATTCGTTATTTATGTAATGCCAATATAATGGATGCGTTAAACGAGTGTTTTGAATATGCGCCCAACCGTCGCTTAACCAATATTGTGGATTGCTATATCCACCGGCATTTATAAAGTCTAAATATTCACCATTAGTGACCAATCTATTAGCAAAACTGAATGGATGAATTAGTACTTGGTGTTTGGGGCACTCGTTATCATATGCAAATTCATCGTCGGCATTTGTGCCAATATTAATAATGGCTTGTTCAAAATTGATAAAATTAAGGGGTTTAATATCAGCTGATTTTTTTTGGCTATTTAAAAGCGATGTTTTATATTGAGGAAATAATGGATTTACTGAAAAGTTATATTTGATGTCCATAAGCATTAGTTCTTGATGCTGTTGCTCGTGGTGTAACCCAAGTTCAATAATATCTTTAATGTGCGGGTTAACGTCAGTCTTAAGTAATTCAATCACGCGGCTATCTACATGTTCTCTGTAAGCTAGCACTTCGTCTAAACCTGGCCTAGATAAGCTTCCTCTGTTTGCCCGTTTAAATTGCTCTCCAATCCCATTGTAGTAAGAATTAAAAAGCATTTTATAGTGAGGGTTAAACACTGCGTACTGTTTACAATGAACACTAAGTAAAAATGTTTCAAAAAACCACGTGGTATGCGCTAAATGCCATTTAGTAGGACTGGCATCAGCCATAGCTTGTAATTGGCAATCTTCTACAGTGAGTGGCTCAATAATAGCTAGGCTTTCGTCTCTAACGCTGCAAAAGCGTTTAACAAGTACATTTTGATTGGTATCGTTTGTAACGCTTTCACGCATAATAGTATTAATCCTTTGCCTATCTATTTATAAAATATAGCTTAGGGCATGCTGAGCTTTTTGGATTGAAATTTGTTCAATCTAGGGGCGATTAAATCGCGGCACGAGGTTTGTAACCTAGTGGGCTAAGTAAAAACCGAGTAACAAAGAGTTAATCGTCCCTAGAAAGAACCCAAAGGGCAGTGTATGTTTGGTATTTATGCTGCGTTATCGCCTATTTATGGGGAATGACCACACTACATAGGCTCTGCCTTGCCTAAAAACCAAACATACTACTGTAAATTCAATCGCCAAAATTCAACATGCCCTAATGTTGTGTTAAATCATATTCATATTACAACTTGATTAAAGGTGCTTATCGGCTTATAAATTTATAATAGCCTTGAAGAGAAATTTGCTCTTCGCTAGCCGGTTTTTGATTATTCTTACGTGCATGCAAGCATGAAAAATAACGCATAAGCTGTTACCGAACCGCTAAGCTATAAATCTAGGAGCGATTAAATCGCGACTAGACTTAACAAATTTCAATCCTAAAAGACTAACAAGCCCTAATATTTAAGCATTAATTAAGCTACTTAAAAATGATCTTTTTTTACTTAACCAAGTAAATTAATACTTTTAATAGCAAACTAAATTTTAACGTTCACTGAATTTTTAAATTTAGGGCTTTTAAATGAAAAAATCATGAATTTGGCCATATAAACAGCGTTTTAAATACAAATTCATTTACATTTAATATTTAACTCATACACTACTAGCTGTATGATCACGCTTCAAATTAGTTAGTCTTCAAATAATTACGGTATTACTTTTTACTTAATATTTAAAGACTAATGTAATTCGATATGACGCCGAATTTATTTTGGCTTGTTAGGACAACTAAAGAGGTATTGCATGAAGGAAAATCATGACAAATATAGTATTGACAACACGGATTACACCGTAGGTCAGGACAACGTACAAAAGTGGGGGTTTGATATTCACAACCCTGTTTTTGGAACTAGTGCGGGCCTGATTGTCATCTTTTTAATCGCCATACTTGTTACCGACCCACAAACTGCAAAAACAGCGCTTGATAGTATCAAGACCGATATTATTAATAATTTTGATGCCCTATTTATGTGGGCTGCTAACTTCTTTGTACTCTTTTGTTTAGCACTTATTGTTTCTCCTTACGGTAATATTCGCCTTGGTGGTGATGGCGCTAAACCTTCTCACTCTCGCGTTTCATGGCTTGCTATGTTATTTGCTGCCGGTATGGGTATCGGCCTTATGTTTTGGGGCGTTGCTGAACCAGTTGCTTACTTTACTGGTTGGTACGAAACACCGCTTAATGTAGCCGCTAATACACCAGAAGCTGCAAAATTAGCAATGGGCGCAACTATGTTTCATTGGGGTCTTCACCCTTGGGCTATTTACGCTGTTGTTGGTTTATCTCTTGCATTTTTTACCTATAACAAAGGTTTACCACTTTCAATTCGTTCTATTTTTTACCCTATATTAGGTGATAGAGCTTGGGGTTGGCCTGGTCATATCATTGATATCTTAGCTGTACTTGCTACGTTATTTGGCCTTGCAACATCTTTAGGTTTAGGTGCGCAGCAAGCTTCTGCAGGCATTAACCATGTATTTGGTACAGAAGGTGGCATTGGCTCTCAAATTCTAGTTATTGCGGGTGTAACACTTTTAGCCATTGTCTCTGTGGTTCGTGGTATTGACGGTGGTGTGAAACTACTAAGTAATGTAAATATGCTAATTGCGTTTTCATTATTATTGTTTGTATGTTTAGTAGGCTTTGCTGTAGCAATGGGTAATGTACCCACTACCGTGATGGGCTATGTAGAAAATATTATTCCATTGAGTAATCCTCACGGTCGTGAAGACGAAACATGGATGCATGGTTGGACTGTGTTTTACTGGGCTTGGTGGATTTCCTGGTCACCGTTTGTAGGTATGTTTATCGCGCGTGTATCACGTGGTCGTACAATTCGTGAATTCTTAATTGCGGTTTTACTTATCCCTACTCTAGTTACTGTTTTATGGATGTCTATTTACGGCGGTATTGCGATTGATCAAGTAGTTAATGGTGTTGGTGCGTTAGGCACTAATGGTTTAACTGATGTACCTTTAGCTATGTTCCAAATGCTTGATGAATTACCTTTATCTAATATTTTATCGTTTATTGCAATTTTATTAGTGTTGGTATTTTTCATTACGTCATCTGACTCTGGTTCATTAGTAATTGATTCAATTACAGCTGGCGGTAAAATTGATGCACCGGTACCACAACGTATATTTTGGGCATCGGTTGAGGGCGCAATTGCAGCTGCTTTACTTTGGATTGGTGGCACACAAGCAATTGAAGCACTACAAGCAGGCGCTGTCTCCACAGGCTTGCCATTTACTATTGTATTATTATTTATGTGTTTAAGTTTAGTTTTAGGTTTACGAACTGAGCCTCGCCCAGTTAAATAATACTTTTAGTAAGTAACACTTTTAATTAGTAACGAAAACGCCGCAATTTTTGCGGCGTTTTTTTGTTTGGTCATTAAAAGCTAGAACCACAGCTCTGAGATTGGAGTATCTACACGATAATGATAACTCAGTTGCGCTTGTAAAAGTTCTGCTGTAGCAAGTGCATCCGTTAACGCATTGTGATTTTGATATGCTGGTAGGGAATAACGCGCACGGCAATCTGTTAGCCTAAGAGAACCTAATTTTGTGTTAAACAATCGCCCTAATAAACCCTGCCTTGCTTTTAGTGCTCTTTTTTCTATTTCCATTGTATCAACAAGTGCAAACTCAATACCTTCTTTAAGCCTTAACAATAACGCATTATTTAAAAAGTGACGTTCTATTGCGGCATAATGCACCACGACAACTTTACCACTGAGCGCTTCAAGTAAAGGCTCTATAATTTGATTAAAGTCGGGGGCGTCGTCCACCTCAGAGTGCGTTATTCCATGTATTAAAATAGACTCTTCATGAAGGTTTCGCCTAGGCTGCACAACCCAATGCCGACTGTGCTTACAATAAATGCGCTCTAAATTGAACGGCACCAAACCAACACTCACTATATCGTCGTTTTGACTATTTAAGCCTGTTGTTTCAAAATCCATTGCTACAAAAGGCACGTCTTTTATTGCAGCTTTGTTTTGATTATAAGCACCCGCATAAAAGTGTTTTAGGAGTTTATTTTTGGTGCTATTGGCAAGCTCGTTATACCTAGCTTGCCAATCAATTGCTTTATGATTACGCGGATTCATAGGCTACTTTACACCAGAGTTTGCTGTGTAGCTAAATTTTAAATAGCTTTGTGCTTTTTCTAAAATGGCGAATGCCTCTTTTAAGTTTCGTTGCTCGAACGGAGAAAGTAAATGTGGATCTAAGTCGTTATCGGGCTCTTCGCCCTTCTCTATTTGCCACGCTTGATGGCGAATTCGCATCATGGCAATATACTCAAGTGCGTCACGTAAATCTTGCGCTTTACCCTGTGGTAAAAGTTTCGCTTCAATAATGTCTTCTAGTCGCTCAAACGAATTTTGTTTACGCGAACCAATAGCCAATGCGTGCACGCGAATAACATCAGAAAGAGGTGCAGTCCCTCTTCGCTTTAAGTTCATTGAACGCTTATGTTGGCCATTATGCTCCATAACAAAGCCTTTAAAGAAACCTAGTGGAGGTGTTCTATTTCTAGCATTTGCTGCCATATTAGCTAAAAATACGCGATTTACTTTACTTTGTTTTGCTATAAATATTTTAAGCTCGTCGGCCCACTTGGTTTTACCCCACACACCGTCTAAGTCAAAAAATATAGAACTATTAAGCAATGCTTGTGGTTTTGGCTGCGCTATCCAATCTGCAAATTGATCGAACCACTGTGAGCGAGTTTTACGCCATTTTTTAAACGACGCCATAATTTCTCCATCACAGTAGGTGTAACCACACTGCGCTAAACCATCACACACAAAATCGGCAATATTTTGAAAATACGCGTCATGTTTTTCATCGTCATAACTGTCATCTAAAATAAGCGCGTTGTCTTGATCGGTTACAATAAGTTGCTCGTCTCGAGCCATTGAGCCCAGAGCAATAAAACAGTAAGGCACAGGAGGTGGCCCAAACTTTTCTTCTGCTAATACAAGTAGTCTTTGTTTAAATGTACGCCCTATAACAGCCATGGCTGTACCAACCATGTGTGAGTTTGCATCTTCATTCACCATACGAACAAACACATTGGGCAATTGGCGTGCATAATGCGCCAAATCCTCTATTGTTTGTTGAGCCAGTATGCCACGTACAAGTAATAAGCTGCTTTGGGATTCATAACGCAAAATATCAGAGAGGGAGATAACGCCTATTGGGCGTCTTTTCTGTACTACTGGCAAATGATGTAAGTTATCTCTAAGCATGGCAAGTACTGCTTCGAAAATATAGTCATTAGCATCTAATAGTACTAAGTTAGTGGACATAATGTCTTTTGCTTGCGTGTTAAAGGCAAGCCCTTTAGCCACTACTTTAGTGCGTAAATCCCTATCGGTTATTATACCAACTACTTGTCCATCATCTTCTTCTGGGTCATCATTTATGGGTTTATTTACATCGGTTACCAACACTGACGATACCGCCTCTTCGGTCATTAATTTAGCGATATCTTGTATCGTAGAGGTTGCATCTACGGTGACTACATCTCTGTGAATTAATGATTTTACCTTCGCGGTTGTCAGGTCATTGCCATCGGCTTGTTCGACAATAGCTTGATGCAAACGCACGTTACCGTCTGTTTCGAAGTAATCAGCAAACGCATCAAACTCATCACAGTAACGATTAAATAGCTCGACATTTATGCAATATACTAACGTATCTTCAAGAGCAGTTGCAGGAAAACGTACCTTACGGTTCATCAATAAACCCATTTGACCAAATATACCTGCGGTAGCCAAACGATTATACAGCTCGCCATTTCGGCGGTACATTTCTACAGAGCCACTTCTAATTACATACAAATCAGAAATGTCTTGTCCAAAACTCAAGATATCTGTTTTTGCTCTAAAATAAGCCACTTCTACTTGTTGAGCTAACTCATTAAGCGCTTTTTGAGGTAAGTCATCAAAAGGAGGATGTTGTGCTAAAAATTGTGCGATTTCAACTTGTTCGGCTTGCATAAATCCCTTCCTGTATGCGCATTAAAATGACTAAATCTGTTTTGCAGATTAACACTATCATCGGGGTGTGAAAACAATTACTGTACAAATTTAGGCACAAAAAAAGAGCCTAAATAGACTCTTTAAATGTAATATTTATTGTATAAATTTATTTACCGCGCTGAGCGTCTTTTTGGGCTTTTTTAGCTTCTTTACGTTGCTGTAAAACAGCTTGTGCTTCATTACCAATATGGCCCTCACCACGCGCTTGCGCTAATTCTATTTGCTTTTGGCGCTCTGCAAAACGTGCGCGTTGTTCGTCCGTTACTTCTTCAATACAATGATGACAAGAGACGCCCTCCATGTATTCAGGCTTTAACTTTTCGTCTTCTGTAATTGGCATACGACACGCGTGGCATTGATCATAAGAGCCTTTTTGTAGGTCATGATCAACCGCAACGCGATTATCAAATACAAAACACTCGCCTTCCCACATGGTTTCTTCTTTTGGCACTTCTTCTAGGTATTTTAAGATACCGCCTTCAAGGTGATAAACTTCATCAAAACCTTGCTCTTTCATGTAGGCTGTCGATTTTTCGCAGCGGATACCGCCGGTACAAAACATCGCCACTTTTTTGTGTTTCTCAGGGTCTAAGTTTTCTTTTGCCCACTGTGGAAATTCGCGAAAGGTTTTAGTATTTGGATCGACCGCATTTTGAAATGTACCAATTTCAATTTCGTAATCATTACGTGTATCAATTAAAATTACTTCAGGGTCAGATATAAGTGCGTTCCACTCATTTGGCTTTACATAGCTACCCACAACTTTAAGCGGATCTACGCCTTCAACGCCCATCGTTACAATTTCTTTTTTTAGTTTTACTTTAGTGCGGTAAAACGGACATTCATCGTCGTAAGATTCTTTTGTAACGATGTTTTTTAAATTTGGTTGCTCATCTAGCCATGCTAATAAGTTGTCTATCCCTTCTCGTTTTGCAGAAACAGTGCCGTTTATACCTTCGGCAGCGAGCAATAAAGTACCGCGTACTTCATTTGCTTCCATCACTTCTAGTAATGGCTTACGGATAGCTTCAAATTCAGGTAAACCTACAAACTTATACAGCGCACACACTACAAAGTGATCGCCCGTTACATTATCTTTATGAACAACAGTCATTATATTTCCTATTTTGCCTTGTTAGCCAATATTGGCGTCTACCGAATCGTAAATCCGGCGCATATGGGGCGTGTATTTTACGCTTTTTTAGTTTAATTGCAAAAAATAGCGCTATAGATTGGTTTTTACTGTTAGCGACCTAGCTGTGTAAGCTATAATGCGCTGATAAATTTATAGAGTTAATTTGCTCATTTTGGAGAAACACACATTGCAGTTTACTGATCTTGGGATTGATACACGCCTTGAAACACAACTAGCACATCAAGGGATCACCCAGCCCACCGATATTCAAGCGCATGCAGTGCCTACCGCACTTGCAGGGCATGACATTTTCGCTCAGTCTAAAACTGGGTCGGGCAAAACCTTGGCGTTTTTATTACCTGCTGTACAAAGGGTTATGAAACAAAAAGCACTCAGTAAACGCGATCCTCGTGTACTTATTGTTGCTCCTACGCGTGAGCTTGCTACGCAAGTATTTACTCAGCTGCGTTTATTAATTGCTGGTACAGCTATTAAGGCAGTTAAAATACTTGGCGGCGAAAACTTTAATGACCAAATAAAAGCACTTAGAAACGACCCACAATTCGTAGTTGCTACACCTGGGCGTTTAGCTGATCACATTACAAAACGCTCATTGCAATTGAGTGGACTAGAACTGCTTATTTTTGATGAAGCCGACCGTATTTTAGATTTAGGCTTTACCGAGCAGTTAAAAATGATTAACGAGCAAGCTAATCACCGTCTACGTCAAACGTTATTGTTTTCTGCAACACTTGACCATGCACAAGTAGATGCACTATCACGTAACCTATTAAAAAAACCAAAGCAAATTACGCTAAGTGCAGCAAATGAGCAACATAGTGATATTAAACAAACGTTATACCTTGCCGATCACCTTGATCATAAAGAAGCGTTATTAGAGTATTTTTTAAACCAAGATGATGTTGGTCAATGTATTATCTTCACAGCAACGCGTTTTGACACGAGCCGTTTGAGTGAAGCGCTTAATGCTAAAGGCTTCAAATCTGTAGCGCTTGCTGGTGATTTAACGCAAAACAAACGTTTAGATATCATGGATTCGTTTAGTCGCGAAAACTTTAAAATATTGATCACCACCGACGTTGCATCTCGTGGTTTAGATTTGTTGAGCGTAACGCACGTTATTAACTTTGATTTACCAAAACACGCTGAAGAATATGTACACCGCATAGGTCGTACAGGACGTGCTGGCTTTAAAGGAAATGCAATTTCATTAGTTGGCCCAAAAGATTGGGCAAGTTATTTAGCTATTAAAGCATTTTTAAATGACGAATTAAAATTTGCGAGCATAGAGAGCTTAAAAGCTAAGTTTAAAGGTTTAAAAGAGAAAAAACCTGAGGCAGCGTGGGACAAATCTAAAGAAAAAGCCGCCGCTGTTAAAAAGCCTGCATTTAAACGCAAAGCTAAACCTAAAAAGCCTACAGCACCAATTAAAGCACCGATGAACATTGATGGCGATACACCAATGCGCCGTAAAAAAAAGCCTGAGCAGGAATAATTATGAGTTACCTAGGAACCACACAAACATTATTTGTAAAAGAAGTGAGTAACGAAGGTGCTTACTTAGACGGCCATGATTTAGGTGAAGTATTTTTACCAAAACAAGAAATAAAACATGAGCTTGAAGCGGGCGATAGTATTAGTGTATTTATCTTTTTAGACAATGCTAATTTAGCCACAGCAACAATAAAGAAACCACATGCTCAAGTTGGCGAGTATGCCCTACTACGCGTTAAAGAAATAAATAGTATTGGGGCATTTTTAGATTGGGGGCTTGAGAAAGATGTGCTTGCACCTTTTAATGAACAAAAGCCACGCATGCAAGAAGGCCATTCTTATTTAGTACGCCTGTACCTTGATAATGCAAGCCAACGTATTTGTGCCTCAAACAATTTTAATCGTTTCTTATCAAAAGATGAGCCGCAATATACTCACTTACAAGAAGTGGATTTAATTGTTGCTGGCAAAACAGATATTGGCTACAAAGTATTAATTGAAGAGTCGCACTTCGGTGTTGTTTTTTACAATATGGTATTTAAAAGCTTATTTGTGGGTCAAAAGCTTAAAGGCTATATTCAAAAAGTACGTGACGACGGAAAAATTGATGTTGTACTAGAAAAGCCAGGTATGGGAAAAGTAAGTGACCTTGGTGAAACTATTATGCAAAAGCTTAAAAACGAAGGCGGTGTTATTCCACTTGGTGATAAGTCTGATCCTGAAGCAATAAAAAAGATGTTTTCTACAAGTAAGGCTAATTATAAAAAAGCAATTGGTGGCTTATTTAAACAAGAGTTAATAGATATTGAAGCGAAATCCATTCGCTTAAGATCTTAATTATAATTGGCTGTAATTACTAATAATACCTGTTTGTAATTAACCTAAAATATATTTATAAGGCAATGTACATTGCGTATATTGCCTTGAATAATCAAGCACTTCAACTTCCGACTCAAGATTGAGCGGCGCCAAACGAAAAACCTTTTTTTCACATTCTGTTTTTTTATCATCAAGCTTTGATATACATTCACTAACGCTTACATGCTGAGATATGAGTGTATCTTCATTTTTGTAACACAGATGGTGAGCATAATCTTGCATTGTTTTTTTAAAATCAAACATATCGACTGGGTACGTTGGAATTATATCTGTAACGGTTGTTACACCATCATATGCTTTATTAGAAAAAACGTACTTATTTACTGAAAAACCCGCAATAACAATTACTATAGAACCAAAAAATAACTTCAAAACAAACCCCTACTACATTTTGATTTTATTAATGTAACATAAAACTCACATAAGGTAAGGGGTTTTAGCACTATATGACTGCTTATTGTTAAATTAAGCTATAGAGTTATTAACATCACTAAGCACTTTTACTGGATTATCTGCTTGAGTAATCGGTCTGCCTATAACTAAATAGTCACTTCCTGAATCTATAGCTTGCTTAGGTGTCATTATACGCTTTTGATCACCCGCATCACTCCCTTCAGGGCGTATACCAGGCGTAACAAGCTTAAAGCTATCACCTAACTCTGTTTTTAAAGCTTTTGCTTCTTGTGCAGAACACACAACACCATCAAGCCCAGCTTCCTTTGCAAGCTTAGCTAAATAAATAACTTGCTCTTGAGCTGATTTATCAACACCTAAACGCTTAAGCTCTGTTTCATCCATACTTGTTAACACAGTAACAGCGATAAGTAATGGCGCTTTGTCACCAAATTTCTCTAGAGCCGATTTAGCTTTGCTCATCATTTCAAAGCCACCAGAAGCATGAACGTTTACCATCCACACCCCCATTTTAGCAGCTGCAGTAACCGCTTTAGCTACTGTATTAGGAATATCATGAAACTTTAAATCTAAGAAAACATCAAAACCTAAATCAATTAACTCTTTAACAAATGCAGGTCCAAAATAGGTAAACATTTCTTTGCCGACCTTGAGACGGCAAGTATCAGGAGAAAGTTGTTTAACAAAGTTTAAAGCAACTTCTTGATCATCGTAATCTAATGCAATAAGAATTTTTTTTGAGTGTTCGAAAGACATAACTATCCTAGTGAATGGCAGTAAAGTTATTAATTATGGGGTTATTAAAATCCGTCTAAGCCTCGACTTGGAACAATGGTTTCCCAATGCTTACAAGAAGGGCAGTTCCAATATATGGTGTAGCTTGTAAAACCACAATGCTGGCATTGGAAATCTGGTTTTGTAGCAATATAAGAGGTTACAAGCTTATCAATTTCGTTAAGTACTTCTTTAGTATTTTTATTTTGGTCACCCATTAATTGCAGTAAAAAACTAAAACCACGAATAGTAGGTTGACGTTTTAAGCTATCAGTTAAAAATTCAAAGGCTTGCTTGGTGTGACCTTGCTCAAGTAATGCTTGGCAATGCTTTATTTTAATTAATACACCGCCCTTCTCTAACAAGTCACTGACTAACTCGTGAAATTGATGCGTCAAATTCAATTGTTTATAACTGTGTGCAAGCTCATCAATAAACAACGGAGCAAACAAGGTAAATTGAGAGACAAGTTCACGCCAGTAATAAATAGCTTTAACGTAATCTTCTTTTGCGTAAGCAACTAACCCTAACTCGTAAAGCGGACGCACGGCTTTATAATTTAAGCTAATCGCTTTTCTCATTAGTTGGGGTGTATTGTCACTTAAAGCTGACTCACAATAAAAATTAGCAATTGCTTTAAATTGCTGTTCTTTTGAAAATAGTTCGCTATGGGCTTCAAACATGTTGATGCCTTTTTCCCACTCACGGGTTTGCGAATATAAAGTGATAATAGGGTCCAGCGCTTCTACATGCCCTGCTTTAACTAACCAAACTAAGTGCTCTTCCGCACTATCTAGTAGTCCGGCCATTATATAATCTTCGGCTAGTTCTAAACGGCTAGTTGCAGCTTGTTGTTCATTTAAGCTTGGGTGTTTTAATAGAAGTTCGTGAATTTTTATTGCGCGGTCTAATTCACCTCTACGGCGAAACATGGTGGCAAGTGTAGAATAGTGTTCAACAGAGTCGGCTGAAACTTCAAGTAAGTTGATTAAATGCTCTAAGCCTTGATCTTCTTCTCTATCGAGTAGAAATTTTAAGCCTTTGCTATATTCAGAAGTGATCTGACGATTAAGTTGATGAGCTTGGTTTTTAGCACTGTTTTTACCCATAATCCAACCGTAACCAGCGGCAACAGGTAATAGTAAAAACAAAAGCTCAATCATAGTTAGGTGTCTTTATTCGCGGCAAGCTTTTTTTTATCTTTTTCAGGCGCTAATTGCTTTTTTAAGCGGTAGTTTTGCCACTTTAATTGCGAAAACAATTTAAAGCTAATAAAACAACCAATCAAAACACCTAATAAAAAGCAGATACTTATTATTACAGCTAAAGGTAGTGTATTACTGGCTATAATGTAATTTACTTGTACTAACTGTGGGTTTTGTGACCCTAATACAAATGCACTGATAAGGCATAGTGCAACCAGAATAATTTTTAATACCTTGAACAAGTAACTACTCCACTAAGTTAACTAGGCAATGCTTTCATTCACGCGGTCGCGTAATTCTTTGCCTGGTTTAAAATGAGGTACATGCTTTCCTTCAAGCTCAACTGTATCGCCAGTCTTAGGATTACGACCTGTGCGAGGAGCGCGGAAATGCAAAGAGAAACTACCAAAACCTCTGATCTCAATACGATCTGAAGTAGATAATGAGCCGGCCATTTGTTCAAGAATTTCTTTTACAGCATTCTCAACATCTTTCACTGGAACGTGTGCGTGTTGTTCCGCAAGTATTTCTATCAATTCTGACTTAGTCATAGCGTTTCCTTAAAAAGAGATATAGGAAGGGCAAAAAATGCCCTTCCAACTAAAAACTAATTATATATTAGTCTTTTTGTGCATTTGCGAAAGCAGCTGCCATTGCGTTTTCAAACACTGGCTCTTCTTTCTTAAGCTTCTCTAGTACTTCTTTCTCTTCAGCTTCGAAAAGAGCTTTTACAGATAAGCTTAAAGTGCGGTTCTTACGATCAACACCAACGTATTTAACTTCAATCTCGTCGCCTACAGAAACAACAGTAGTTGCATCTTCAACGCGCTCTTGAGCGATATCAGCTACACGGATGTAACCTTCAACGCCTTCGATAAGTTCAACAGTTGCGCCTTTCGCATCAACTTCAGTCACTTTACCTTTAACAATAGCACCTTTTTTGTTTGCATCAAGGTAGTTATTGAATGGGTCAGCTTCGATTTGCTTAACACCTAGAGAGATACGTTCACGCTCTGGGTCAACTTGCAATACGATAGCAGTGATTTCGTCGCCTTTCTTGAATTCACGTACAGCTTCTTCGCCAGGTGTATTCCAAGAAATGTCTGAAAGGTGTACAAGACCGTCAATACCACCGTCAAGACCGATAAAGATACCGAAGTCAGTGATTGATTTGATCTTACCAGTAACTTGATCGCCTTTGTTTTGTAGACGAGCAAATTCCTGCCAAGGATTAGCAATACATTGCTTAAGACCAAGAGAAATACGACGACGTTCTTCGTCAATTTCTAAAACCATAACTTCAACAGTGTCGCCAAGGCTTACAACTTTTGAAGGATGGATGTTCTTGTTAGTCCAATCCATTTCAGAAACGTGTACTAAACCTTCAACGCCTTCTTCGATTTCCACGAAACAGCCGTAATCTGTAAGGTTAGTAACACGACCAGAAAGTTTAGAACCTTCTGGGTAACGACCAGCGATAGCTGCCCATGGATCTTCACCAAGCTGTTTAAGGCCTAGAGAAACACGAGTTTTATCTTTGTCGAATTTTAGAACTTTAACTGCGATTTCGTCGCCAACATTAACGATTTCTGAAGGGTGCTTAACACGCTTCCAAGCCATATCAGTAATGTGTAGTAGACCATCAACACCACCAAGGTCAACGAATGCACCGTAGTCAGTAAGGTTCTTAACGATACCTTTAACTTCTTGGCCTTCAACAAGGTTAGCAAGAAGCTCTTCACGTTCTTGTGAGTTTTCAGATTCGATAACTGCACGACGTGAAACAACAACGTTGTTACGTTTTTGGTCAAGCTTGATTACTTTAAATTCAAGCTCTTTGCCTTCAAGGTGAGTTGTGTCACGTACTGGACGAACATCAACAAGTGAACCAGGTAGGAAAGCACGGATTGAATCAACTTCAACTGTGAAACCGCCTTTAACTTTACCGTTGATAACACCAGTAACAGTCTCTTGCTCTTCACATGCTTTCTCAAGACGGATCCATGCTTCGTGACGCTTAGCTTTCTCACGAGAAAGGATAGTTTCACCGAAACCGTCTTCAATTGCATCTAGTGCAACATCTACTTCGTCGCCTACAGCAACTTCTAGTTCACCAGCAGCATTTTTGAACTGCTCTGCAGGGATAGCACTTTCTGATTTAAGACCAGCATCTACAAGTACAATGTTATTCTCGATAGAGATTACTGTACCTTTAACGATAGAGCCTTGCTCTGCTTCAAAACCCTTTAAGCTTTCTTCAAATAACTGCGCAAAATTTTCTGACATACGAATATACGTCTCATATATTAATACCAATAAGCAACCATGCTGCATGGGGTTGTTAAAATAGCACTGGCATCCTGCTGGCGCATAAAATGTGTTTAGCTTCGTTTAGGAAGCTTACCTTCAGAGATAGCAATATCCAATAAAGTTATTACCTTATCAAACACTTGCTGTGCATTAAGATCGCTAGTATCGATCTCAATAGCATCCTCTGCAGGTACAAGCGGAGCAACGGTGCGATTCATATCGCGCTCGTCACGAGCTTGAATGTCCTGTAATAGACCACTTAGTGTAACATCAAGGCCGCGCGTATTCAACTCAACAAAGCGTCTACGAGCACGCTCTTGTGCACTGGCTGTTAAATATATTTTTAACGGCGCATCTTGAAAAACCACAGTGCCCATATCACGGCCATCGGCAATTAAGCCATTTTCAGTGCGAAATGCACGCTGGCGACGTAATAACGCTTCACGAACGCGAGGTAATGCTGCAACTTTTGAAGCCGCAGCGCCTACTTCTTCATTACGAATAGTAGTGGTTACATCTTCGCCTTCTAAAATAACTTTTCCTGCATTAGTTTGGCTATCTACCAAAAACTGCACATCTAAATTTGCAGCAAGCGGGACAAGCCCTTCTTCATTGTCTAATGCAATTTGGTGATGAAGTGCAGCTAAAGATAAAACACGATAAATCGCACCGCTATCTAATACATCCCACCCTAACTTGTCGGCTAACAAGCGACAAACAGTTCCTTTACCTGAACCACTTGGGCCATCAACGGTGATCACGGGCATTAATAACGCCTGCATTTAAAACCTCCTGCAATGCACACCTAAATAAACCGCGACATTATACGTCAGTTATTAAAATATATCTGCTATTAGTGTGTAACTTTTGTAATTACTTCTAATTAGCTTATTCACTGACTGACGCTAAAACATTGAAAAATGTAGGAAATGTTTTATAGGTACACTTTGGATCATTAATTGTTATTGGCTTTCCACCAACAGCAACCATTGCAAAACACATGGCTATACGGTGATCGTCGTAAGTATCAACAGCAACATCATTAAATGTTTCAGGTGGGGTGATCTCTATAAAATCTTCACCTTCTACAACCTGTGCGCCTACTTTACGAAGCTCAGTTGCCATTGCATATAAACGGTCTGTCTCTTTTACTCGCCAGTTATAAATGTTACGAATGGCTGTTGGGCCTTTGGCAAAAAGAGCAACAGTTGCAAGAGTCATAGCTGCATCAGGAATTGCATTGGCGTCAATATCCACACCTTTTAGTTCGCCTTTGCGAACAACTAAACGCTCATCATACCAATCAATTTTTGCGCCTACTTGCTCCATTACTTTGGCAAAGCCTATATCACCTTGCACCGACTTGGCACCCACGCCCTTAATTTCAATCTCACCGCCTGCAATTGCAGCCGCAGCAACAAAGTAAGAGGCAGAAGATGCATCGCCTTCAACCATTATGCGATCTAATGATTGATACTGTTGACCACCTTTAACTTTAAAAGTTGCATAATCAATGTGCTCAACATTAACTCCAAAACGTGCCATTACATCAAGTGTAATATCAATATAAGGTTTAGAGACTAAAGTACCTTTAATAGTTATTGTTGTATCACCGTTAAATAATGGCGCTGCCATTAATAGAGCGGTTAAAAATTGACTTGAAATACTGCCGTCAATTTCAACCTCACCGCCTTTTATTTGGCCACCGACAATTTTAAGTGGTGGGTAGTCTTTGTGCTTTGTATAAGTAACATCACCACCCAATGCTTGCAGCGCGTCAACCAAGTGCCCTATCGGGCGCTCTTCCATACGTGGCTCGCCTATTAGCTCGTATTCACCAGCAACGCCAGCAAGTACTGCCGTTAAAGGTCTATAAGCAGTACCCGCATTACCTAAAAACAATGGCTCAGTCGGTGTATTAAACACACCACTAACACCCTCTACGGTCGCTACAGTGCGGTCATCATTTAAAGTTACATTTACACCTAATAACTTTAAGGCGCCCAGCATATGGCGTATATCGTCACTATCAAGTAAGTTTTCTACAACGGTAGTACCGCTTGCAAGTGCTGCTAATAATAAAATTCTGTTCGATAGACTCTTTGAACCTGGTAGGGTTACTGTGCCATTTACTCTAGAAATAGGTTCTAAACGAAGCTGCTCCATTAGCTGTGCTCCTTTGCAAAAGCAGCCATAAAGTCTACAAGTGCTTGAACACCTTCAATAGGCATTGCGTTATAAATACTTGCGCGCATACCGCCCACAATTCTGTGGCCTTCAAGAGCGAGTAACCCTGCATCTTTAGACTGAGCAACAAACTTATCATTTAAGCTTTCATCGTTAAGCCAAAACGGAACATTCATACGTGAACGGCAATGTTTAGCTACTTTATTGGTATAAAAGCTCGATTCATCAATAAAGTCATAAAGTAGCTGCGCTTTAGCAATATTTTGAACTTCCATCGCTTTTACGCCACCATTACTTTCAAGCCATTGAAATACTTCAGCAGCTAAATACCAAGCAAATGTGGGAGGCGTGTTAAACATGCTGCCTTGTTTTGCTTCTAATGCGTAATCTAAAATGCCTGGCTTAGGTAAGCCTTCACGCTCAAGTAATGTTTTACGAACAATAACGATTGATATGCCCGACGGGCCGATATTTTTTTGCGCACCAGCGTAAATTAAATCAAATTTATTAACGTCTATTTCGCGTGATAAAATAGTTGACGACATATCAGCAACGATCGGTGCAGTTGGGTGGCTTGGTACATCAAAAATTTCTAAGCCGTCAACCGTTTCGTTAGGGCAATAGTGAATGTAAGATGCATCTTCTGGTAACACCCAATCAGCAACCTGTTTAATAGAAAACTCGCCATTGGCATCATTACGCACATCAATAGAGGTTGCTTGAGTAAACTTGTTGGCCTCGTCTGTTGCACTTTTTGACCACACGCCGTTTTCGCAATAAACCGCAGCTTTGCCTTCTTGGTGTAAATTTAATGGCACAGCACTAAACTGACCACGACCACCACCATGCATAAACAGCACTTCAAATTCATCACTGATATTCATTAGGCGACGAAGGCTGGCTTCACATTTAGCTGTAAGGGCTAAAAACTCTTTGCTACGATGGCTTATTTCCATCACAGACACACCTAAATCTTGCCAATCTAGAAACTCTTTTTGTGCTTTTTTCATAACCGCTTGCGGAAGCATAGCTGGCCCCGCACAAAAATTATATTTACTCATTACCTTTGCCTCATTCCAGTAATTTAACTACTTAGCATGAATGCTCAATACCCACCCACTAAACCTTTGAGTTTTAGTGAATGAATATAACTTCACACCCTATTAATTTTTTTCAACAACATTAAAAAAAGCGGCCAAGGCCGCTTTTTCAATATCAATTATTCTGAAGGAGGATTATCATCCGCTACTTCATCAATAACCGTATCTACAGTTTCAACGTCTTCAATATCAATCAAGTCACTTTCTGTAACTTCAATCTCTTCTATACGTTGTAAACCAACTACTTGCTCTTCGTCAATAGTTCTGATCAAAATAACACCTTGGGTGTTACGTCCAACCGTAGAAACTTCATTAACGCGAGTACGTACTAAGGTACCACGATTTGAAATAATCATGATTTCGTCGTTATCATCAACTTGTACAGCGCCAACAACAGCACCGTTACGCTCACTCACCTTGATAGATACAACACCCTGTGTTGCACGGCTCTTAGATGGGTAATCTTCTAGTTGTGTACGCTTACCGTAACCATTTTCAGTTACCGTTAAAATAGCACCGTCAGTTTTTGGTACAATTAACGATACTACGCGTTGATCATCGGCCATTTTAATACCACGAACACCTGTAGCAGTACGACCCATTGGGCGAACACCTTTGAAACGAATCTCAGGGTTACCTTCTTCGTCTAATACTGGGTTACCGTTTTCATCAACAACTGTTGTTTCTTCAGCTTCTTTAAAGCGTACAACTTTACCTGCATCAGTGAACAACATAATTTCGTTGCTACCATCGGTAATATCAACACCAATCAGGCTATCGCCATCATTTAAGTTAACAGCAATAATACCGCTTGCACGTTGACGACTGTAAGCCGTTAATGGTGTTTTCTTAACTGTACCAAATGCTGTTGCCATAAAGATGTATTTATCTTCTGCGTACTCGCGTACTGGCAATATAGCAGTAATACGTTCATCAGCTTCAAGTGGTAACAAGTTAACAATTGGCTTACCGCGCGCTGCACGACTCGCTAGTGGTAACTGATATACTTTAAGCCAATATAAACGACCGGCCGTAGAGAAACACAATATAGTATCGTGTGTATTTGCAACTAATAGACGTTCGATGAAATCTTCATCTTTCATCTTCGTTGCTGACTTACCTTTACCACCACGACGCTGTGCTTCGTAATCAGACAATGCTTGATACTTCACATAACCTTCGTGAGAAAGCGTTACTACTACGTTTTCTTCGGTAATTAAGTCTTCAAGGCTGATATCGTGAGCAGCTGCATTAATTTCAGTGCGACGCTCATCACCATATTGCTCTTTAATTTCAACTAGCTCGTCACGTATAACTTCCATTAAACGCTCAGGAGTTGCCAAAATATAAAGTAGTTCAGCAATTAGTTCTAATAACGCTTGGTATTCGGTCAAGATTTTTTCGTGTTCAAGACCTGTTAGCTTATGTAAACGCAAATCAAGAATTGCTTGAGCTTGTTGCTCAGAGATATAATATTGACCATCGCGAATACCAAGTTCGCTTGCTAACCAATCTGGACGAGCAACATTGTCTTCACCTGCTTTTTCAAGCATACCTTGTACATTACCTAATTCCCACGGACGCGCTGTTAAAGCAATTTTAGCTTCAGCAGGTGTAGGGGATTTACGAATAAGTTCGATAATTGGGTCAATGTTCGCAAGCGCAATCGCTAAGCCTTCAAGCGTGTGTGCACGGTCACGGGCTTTACGTAAATCAAATACTGTACGACGAGTTACTACTTCACGACGGTGAATAATAAACTCTTCTAACATTTCTTTTAAATTGAAACATTTAGGTTGGTTATTAATTAGCGCAACCATATTCATACCAAACACAGTTTGTAACTGAGTTTGTGAATACAAGTTGTTTAAAATAACTTCGCCTACGTCACCACGTTTGATTTCAATAACGATACGCATACCGTCTTTATCTGATTCATCACGTAGCGCACTAATACCTTCAATTTTCTTATCTTTAACCAGCTCAGCAATTTTTTCAATTAAACGAGCTTTATTAACTTGATAAGGAATTTCGTGAACGATGATTGTTTCACGGCCTGTTTTTTCATCGGTTTCGATGTCGGCGCGTGCACGCATGTACACTTTACCACGGCCAGTTAAGTAGGCTTGTTCAATACCCTTCTTACCGTTGATAATTGCAGCCGTTGGGAAATCAGGACCAGGGATATAATCCATTAACTCTAAAATAGTTAAATCTGGATTTTGAATAAGTGCCAAACAACCATTTACAACTTCAGTTAAGTTATGTGGTGGTATATTTGTAGCCATACCTACTGCAATACCTGACGAACCATTCACTAATAAATTAGGAACTTTCGTTGGTAAAACATCAGGGATGAACTCAGTGCCATCGTAGTTAGGAACGAAATCAACCGTTTCTTTTTCAAGATCGGCTAATAACTCATGCGACATTTTAGCCATACGTACTTCTGTATAACGCATTGCCGCTGCTGAATCACCATCAACCGAACCGAAGTTACCTTGGCCATCTACTAGCATATAACGCAGTGAGAATGGCTGAGCCATACGAACTATCGTGTCATAAACTGCACTGTCGCCGTGTGGGTGGTATTTACCGATTACGTCACCGACCACACGGGCCGATTTTTTGTAAGGCTTGTTCCAGTCATTACTAAGCTCGTTCATTGCAAACAAAACGCGGCGATGAACAGGTTTTAAGCCGTCACGTACGTCTGGTAATGCACGTCCTACAATTACGCTCATTGCGTAATCTAAGTAGGAGTTTTTTAACTCGTCTTCAATATTGACTGGCAGAATTTCATTGGCGAGATCAGTCATTTGATATCACATTCCTTCAGTATCAGCTCTCAACAACCCGGTATTGGGTATTAAGAGTATTGTTATTATTTCTAACAGCCATGCTATCACAATTAATTTTAATTTACAGGCGCAAAACTTTGCGATTTATCAATTTAGCCCTATATAATGGCCTCAGATTGACGAGGAAGTATTTTATGACCGAACATCAAAATGTAGATCACGCAGAAATAGCAAAATTTGAAGCCATCGCCGAGCGTTGGTGGGACCTAGACGGAGAATTCAAACCTCTTCACGAAATTAACCCGTTACGTTTAGACTTTATAGCAAACAAAACGCAAGGCTTATTCGATAAAGAAACACTCGATGTTGGCTGTGGTGGCGGTATTTTAAGCCAAAGCATGGCGCGCATGGGCGCAAAAGTAACTGGCATCGATATGGGGCAAGAGCCTTTAACTGTTGCTAAGTTGCACAGTTTAGAAACTGGCGTAAATGTAGATTACATAAAAGTGCCAGCAGAAGAGTTTGCATCGCAACACCCAGAGCGCTTTGATGTAATAACCTGTATGGAAATGCTTGAGCACGTTCCCGACCCAGCATCTATCATTCATGCCGTAGCTGCACTTGCCAAACCAGGCGCAGACGTGTTTTTTTCAACCCTAAACAAAACACCTAAAGCATATTTATACGCTATTGTTGGTGCTGAAAAGCTTTTAAAAATGGTGCCTGAAGATACACACGACCATAAAAAGTTTATAAAACCTGCACAGCTTATTACATGGGCAGAGCAAGCGGGTTTAAAAGTTCGTGCAAGTACAGGCCTTTCTTATAATCCACTATCAAAGCAATATACGCTCAATAGTGACGTTAGCGTAAATTACATACTGTACTTTGAGAAGTTAGCTTAATGGCTAACTCTCAAGCCCCCCTCCCCCTTATTGAGTACGATGCATTTTTATTTGATTTAGACGGCACTCTACTCGACACCGCTGATGATTTAGGTGCGGCTTTAAATGCAGTTCTTATTAATAATAAAATAGAGCCTGTTAGTAGTGACATATACCGTCCTGCGGCATCTAACGGCGCAGGCGCATTATTAGAGGCTGGTTTTAAAGAGTTATGGGACACACAACCTCAAAGCGAGCTTATTAAGCAATTAGTTGACGAATACGCTGCAAACATAGTAAATCACACGCATTGCTTCAGCGGTGTTGAATCGTTGCTTATTGCCCTTGATCAGAAAAAGATCAAATGGGGGATCATGACTAATAAACCAGGGTTTTTAACTGATCCTTTAGTGGCAGCAATTCCCGCATTGAAAAATGCTAGTGTAGTAATAAGTGGCGACACCTTAGCTGAAGCTAAGCCATCCCCTTTACCGCTGCTACACTGTGCACAGCTTATGGGAGTGCAACCAAAACGCTGTTTGTACATTGGTGATGCACAGCGAGACATACAAGCAGGCAAAGCCGCAGGTATGCGCACAGCAACGGCACTTTGGGGTTACATACCAAGTATTGATGAAGCCAACAGCTGGAATGCTGATTTTAACTGGCAAAGCCCAATTGATGGTTTTAACCATATATAGTGCCATGTTAATTAATAAACACTATATATTGTGATTGTGTTAGTTTTTACGCAAAGCTTGCTGATAAAAAAAGCAGTCAAAATTTATTTTTAAAATGCGTAAATTTAGCAGATCATTAGTTGATTTTTGCATATTTCAACTTAAATGATTGTTCGAAGGTGAGTGTCTACTAACACAAATACGTTATCCCGAAGTTATCCACAAATAGGGGCAATTATGTCCCTTGCAAAACAACTCAGACCACACTATCTTGTGATCTCTAAATTGAACAACACCAGATATTGTGGCCAAATGTTATTCAATTAAATTCGCAAATATGGCGAAACTTATAATAAATGAGTATATACCTTGCCCCGGCGAGGTATAAAGCATTGGTCAAAATACATAATTCCCAAGGAATACAGGCAAATGAACCAACAGTTATCTGTAAGCAAACGTGACGGGCGTAAAGAGCCTCTTGATCTGGATAAGATCCATCGCGTTATTGAGTGGGCCGCCGAAGGTTTAAATAACGTTTCGGTTTCGCAAGTTGAATTAAAGTCGCACATTCAGTTTTACGACGGTATTCGTACTAAAGACATTCACGAAACCATCATTAAAGCAGCAGCGGATCAGATTTCAAAAGAATCGCCTGATTACCAATACTTAGCTGCACGTTTAGCTGTATTCCATTTACGTAAAAAAGCGTACGGTCAATTTGAGCCACCACGTTTATTTGACCACGTAACAAAAATGGTTGGCGATAAACGCTATGATGCTCATTTACTAGTAGATTACACAGAGCAAGAGTTAGATGAGCTTGATGCATACCTTGATCATTCTCGCGATCTTAACTTTAGCTACGCTGCTGTAAAGCAACTTGAAGGTAAGTATCTCGTTCAAAACCGTGTATCGGGTGAAATATACGAAAGTGCACAGTTTTTATATATTTTAGTTGCAGCAAGCTTATTTTCAGATTACCCACGTGAAACACGTACTGATTACATTAAACGTTTTTACGACGCGGTATCATTATTTAAAATATCTCTACCAACGCCAATTATGTCGGGTGTACGTACGCCTACTCGCCAGTTTAGCTCATGTGTATTGATTGAATGTGGCGACAGCCTTGATTCAATCAATGCAACGTCGTCAGCTATTGTTAAATACGTTTCACAACGTGCGGGAATTGGTATTAACGCAGGTAGAATACGTGCGCTAGGTAGCCATATTCGTAACGGCGAAGCGTATCACACAGGTTGTATCCCTTTTTATAAGCACTTTCAAACAGCGGTTAAAAGTTGTTCACAAGGTGGTGTACGTGGCGGCGCAGCAACATTATTCTACCCGCTTTGGCATTTAGAAGTAGAGAACCTACTTGTACTTAAAAATAACCGTGGTGTAGACGACAACCGCGTTCGCCACCTAGATTACGGCGTACAGTTTAATAAACTAATGTACTCTCGTTTAATTAAAGACGACTACATTACGTTATTTAGCCCATCAGATGTGCCTGGCCTTTATGATGCATTTTTTGAAGACCAAGCTGAGTTTGACGCACTTTACGTTAAATACGAACAAGACGAGTCTATTCGTAAAAAACGCATTAAAGCCATTGAGCTTTTCTCAATGTTTGCGCAAGAGCGTGCAAGTACTGGTCGTATTTATTTACAAAATGTGGATCACTGTAATACACACAGCCCATTTATTTCTAAAGTTGCGCCAATTCGCCAATCTAACTTATGTTTAGAAATTGCATTGCCAACTAAGCCACTTAATAACGTAAATGACGAAGAAGGCGAAATCGCCCTTTGTACACTTTCTGCGTTTAACCTAGGTGCAATAGAGTCACTTGATGAGCTTGAAGAGCTAGCTGAACTTGCAGTACGCGCACTTGATAACTTACTTGATTTCCAAGACTACCCTGTACCGGCTGCTAAAAATGCAACTATGGGTCGTCGTACACTAGGAATAGGCGTAATTAACTACGCATACTACCTAGCTAAAAACGGTAAGCGTTATTCTGATGGCAGCGCTAATGCATTAACGCATAAAACCTTTGAAGCTATTCAATATTACTTGATGAAAGCATCAAACGAGCTTGCTAAAGAACGTGGCGCATGTCCTAAGTTTAACGAGACAACGTATTCACAAGGTATTATGCCAACAGATACGTACAAACGTGATTTAGATAAAATTTGTGATGAGCCACTTCATCTTGATTGGGATACACTACGTGCAAGTATTAAAGAGCACGGTATGCGTAACTCAACACTAAGTGCATTAATGCCATCAGAAACATCGTCGCAAATCTCTAACGCAACTAACGGTATTGAGCCACCACGTGGACATATTAGCGTTAAAGCAAGTAAAGACGGTATTTTAAAACAAGTTGTTCCTGAGTATGAGCGTTTAAAAGATCAGTACGAGCTACTATGGGACATTCCATCAAACGATGGTTATTTACAGCTTGTTGGCATAATGCAAAAATTTGTTGACCAAACAATTTCTGCAAATACAAATTATGATCCAAACAAGTTCGAAGGCGGTAAAGTACCTATGCAAGTCTTATTAAAAGACTTACTAAGCGCGTACAAACTAGGTGTTAAAACCTTGTATTACCACAATACTCGCGATGGCGCCTCAGATTCACAAGAAGATGCTCCAGAAGTGGAAGATGACGATTGTGAAGGCGGCGCGTGTAAAATATAACTGCTGATTTTTATTTTAAGCGGGCATTTAGCCCGCTTTTTCTGATAGTTTTTTGAGTGATAAACATGTCTTATACTACTTTTAGCCGAAACCATAATAACCAAATGCAAGAGCCAATGTTTTTTGGCCAAACTGTAAACGTATCTCGTTACGACCAACAAAAATACCCAATTTTTGAAAAGTTAATTGAAAAGCAACTGTCTTTCTTTTGGCGTCCTGAGGAAGTAGATGTAAGTAAAGACCGTTTAGACTTTCAAGCATTACCAGATCACGAAAAGCATATATTTTTAAGCAACTTAAAATACCAAACACTGCTTGATAGTGTACAAGGTCGTTCGCCAAACGTGGCTCTACTTCCAATTGTATCGCTACCAGAGCTTGAAACATGGATAGAAACATGGGCGTTCAGTGAAACAATTCACAGCCGTTCATACACGCATATTATCCGTAACGTAACACAAGCACCTGAGCTTATTTTTGATGACATTGTTAGCAACGATAAAATTAGCGAACGTGCTGATGCCGTAACTAAATACTACGATGACTTAATTAACTCTGTATCGCTTTACAACTTATACGGTGAAGGCAAACACGAGATTAACGGTAAAACAGTTATCATTAATTTATTTGAGCTTAAAAAGAAACTTTACCTGGCTATGATGTCGGTAAATATTCTTGAAGCGATTCGCTTTTACGTAAGTTTTGCATGTTCGTTTGCATTTGCTGAGCGCGAGCTAATGGAAGGTAACGCTAAAATCATCAAGCTAATTGCACGCGATGAAGCACTTCACCTTTCTGGTACTCAGCATATTTTAAACATTATGCAAGACGGTAAGGACGATCCAGAAATGGCGATTGTTGCTGCCCAGTGCCGCGACGAAGCGATTAAAATGTTTGTTGATGCTGCAGAGCAAGAAAAAGAGTGGGCTGAGTATTTATTTAAAGATGGTTCAATGATTGGCTTAAATAAGCATATTTTATGTCAGTACGTTGAATACATTACCAATGCACGTATGACTGCGATTGGCTTGCCAGCACAGTTTGAAAATAACAGTAACCCTATCCCGTGGATAAACTCGTGGTTAGTGTCTGATAACGTGCAAGTAGCACCACAAGAAGCAGAAATAAGCTCATACCTTGTTGGTCAAATAGACTCTCAAGTTGATGCATCAGAATTTGGTGATTTTGATTTATAATGAGTGACAAGTCTACTGCAAGCATAACGCTTGCAGAAAACAGCCAGTGTATAGAATTTATCGCTGGCTGCCCTTCTCTTCTACACTGCTTAGAATCCATGAAAATAGACGTCGCATTCCAATGCCGTGAAGGCTATTGCGGCGCTTGTAGAGCAACTTTAGTATCAGGCAGTGTTGAGTATAACGAAGAGCCACTTGCGTTTGTACGTGAAGGCGAAATACTGTTGTGCTGCTGTAAACCCAATGGCAATGTAAGTATTGATCTGAAATAAAAATCAATACTTACATCCATCGTTTATTAAACTTATCAATAGTGTGGAACGAACCGGTAATGTCCGGTAATTTTATAATCAAAAAGCATATCGCTTTTTTGCGGACCACGCCCTATATTATGCACAATAAGTGGGTTACCCGTATCTTGAGATAACTCATTAATCACCATACCTATATGAGGTAAATTACCTGGTAACATCCACGTTACTATATCGCCGGTTTTATAATCACTCACTTTGTTGGATTTACTCAATACGTTTGCATGGCGCTCAAAGTAAGCTTGTAAATTTGGAACACGTCGGTGATCTATATTTTTATCAGGCTTAGTTAAGCCCCAAATACGTTTAGATGGATACAGCGCAAAGTTTTTTTGCATGTCTTCATGCACGAGTTTCTGTAAATCGATTCCCAACTTTCTGTAACTTCTAATTATTACATCGGTGCACACACCTATATTTTTAGGTACATCCCCACCAGGGTAGCCAATAGAGCGATAAGCGCCGTCGTAAGTCACATCATGAGTTGTACGCTCAAGCAGAGCTGAAACAATATCTTCTTCAAACGATGCTGCATTACTATTAATACACGCTAAAGTAAGTAAACACCCAATAATTCTGTACATATAAACTCCTTTCAACCTAAAATTGAGTTACAGCGTTTGGGCTACGTGCCTAAGCACGTCTATTTTATTGCCTTTACTTGCAAATTGCGTATCCAGCGCATATGCCATTTTTTCAAGCGGAGCGTCGTTATATCCTACATGTTGGATTTCGCTAATGTAACGCATCATAAACGCGTCAGGACCAAGTTTAAGCCACTGCGCTACATGCACAAGCTCATGAAAATGAACCCTCAAATCTTTTGCAACCTCAGGAAGTAGGTAATAGGTATTTTTATACGTTATACCCGCCGCGTCCATATCGACAAAATCACCTAGACCCATTTCTCGCAGACCCGCAAAGTCAGGTTTTGGTATTTTATCAACAACAACGTAAAAGGCATTTTTTAAAAATTCGACAGGATAAAACCCTGCAAACTCACTAGCAAATTTCTCACAGCTAATTCTTTGGGTTTTATATTTAATATTTGTTGCATCAATCCATTGTTCTATTTGTTCGAGCACGTCCTTTCTCCAAAATACTAGCTTAACGCTGTACACATTCTGTAAGCTAACAAATTAATAATAACAAAAGTAAATTAACGAATCTCTTTTTTAAATTACAAAAAGCTGCTAAAAAACCACTTACCCTCTAATCAACTATATATTTGGTAATGTGCTTTAAAAACACAGGTATTGTTACTGTGTCCTTATTAGTAATAACTTGTAATTATTAACTGAATGCAATTGTGTAAATAACGGGTCTGGTAAATTAATAAAACGTCATTACCAAAAATAACGAGTTTACTTATGCACCCAGATATACAAAAAATTCTTAAAGTAAAACCTGCTCACATCGTCTCATTTATTGTGTTTTTATTAGTTTCAATATCTACGTTTACCGCTCAAGTATATGCCGCTGATGCTGTATGGCCTTCAAAAACCACTTACAAATATGCAAATGTAAATGGTAAAAAGATATTTTACCGAGAAGCTGGCGCGCAGCATAAGCAAACCATTGTACTTTTACATGGGTATCCGTCGTCTTCACACAGCTACCGAGAATTCATCCCACTCTTATCAGGTCGTTATCATGTGATTGCACCTGATTATTTAGGCTCTGGTTATAGCGCACGCCCAAACCCAAAAACTCAAAAATATACTTTTTAATTTCTAGCTCAATACGTTGAAGGATTACTAACAACACTTAAAGTAAAGCACTACAGCCTTTATATACAGGACTTTGGAGCTCCTGTGGGCTTTAGAATGTTGTTAAATAACCCAAATAAACTTGATGCACTTATTGTACAAAATGGTAATGCGTATTTAGAGGGGCTAACCCTACCGAGGCAAGCTTTTTTTAAAGCCGCGAATGAGGACAAATCACAAGCGCAGAGTGATAAAATTTATTCGTTCACGTCTAATAAAGCCATTATTAATAAGCAATATTTACGAGACGTACAAAGTAACCCAGAAGTAATGAGCCCTAATAGCTGGACGCACGATCTTCACTTTTTACAAACTAAATCCGATAGAGTAATTCAAGTACAATTGCTACAAGATTACTACAATAACCTTCTCGACTACCCTAAATGGCAAGCTTATTTACGCAAGTACCAACCAGCAACATTAATTGTATGGGTAAAAACGACCCTGCGTTTATAGCCGCAGGCGCTAAAGCATATTTAAAAGATGTACCGAACGCTGAAATACATTTACTCGATTCAGGACACTTTAGTGTTGAAGAAAAACCAGTTGAGATTGCAAAGTACATTGTGAACTTTATGGATAAGCTATAAATAGCGGAAATAAAAAACGCTGAGGGTATAAACCATCAGCGTTTCATTAAATTGTACTAACTTAAGCTAAATCCAAAGAAATAGTATTTAATATGGGTAACTGTCAGATCAAGTCTGAGCTAGTAAATTTTAAGTATTTAACCTTCTTCTTCAATAAGTGACTCTAGTAGATCGTGTATTTCAGCTTTAAGCTCTTTATCTTCAATTTTATTAGCACTAACCTTAGCATTTTGAAGATTTTTAATAGCCTCGTCTTTTTGACCAAGTTCTAGCTGCAGTGTAGCCATTGAAAAAGAAACTGATGACATGTGATCTTTGTTATTAATCGCAACAGACTTTTCTAATGCTTTTTCATAAGTCGTGATTGCCTCTTCTAGCTCTTCGGTAAAATCAGCCAAAGTTTCCCATTGTACTGGGTGATCTTTTGAGGTATTTTCGTTTTCAATACAAATCGCTTTTAATTGAGCAAATAAAGATTCAAATTTTTCTCGGTTATTTTTGTTAGCCGCCGCCATTAAATCTTCTGCTAGGTCATGTACCGCTTTATATATTTTTGTATTCATCATCACTGGTTATCCTTTAGTGCAACTAAACTAATTTACTGACTCAATTTAGCTAAAATGTATCATTACAGTCATTATAAAATGTATTTAAACAACTGATTTATTTAATTTGGTGTATAGCGTAATAATACATTAATAATGAACATCGCGTAGGCGTTAAACACACTGTAATTAAACTTTATCGCAATTACTCTTAGTAACCTCACACACTGAATAAACTTGCAACCCAATCCAACGTAAAGATGGTCGTAAACACTTTAAGTGCAATGACAACTATAAATAATAAGATGATTGCCGCTTTGGCTTTACTACTTTTGAGGTTGTTCCAATATAATAACTTTGCATTAAATTCTGTTTTTAACTTAGTAACAGCTTCTTTCATAATTACATCCTACTTAGGGATCCCGCTCAGCAACATTTAATAACTACAAAGCTGCCCAAGCAGGTTTCATAATATTTTTCGCCACCTTAGAGTAAAGCATTAAATAAAGCCTGTACTATATAAAATGTAACAAGGGGTTTTAACTTAAGTTATTGTATCTAACTTTTTTACACACCCAAAAAGCAAACACTGGGGCAATTCAGTAGAGCGTTAATAATAAATTTGGTGCTACACTAATACCTAACTTAAATGTGTTAACAGCCAACTAAATTAGCAAATTATGAAAGAGTGCAACCAGTGTGGTAAATGCTGTATTAAATATGGTGGCGGCGACTTAAGCGCAACGAAAGAAGAAATAGGTTTATGGGAGCTCTTTAACCCCGAAATTTATGAGTACGTTAAAAACAACGAAATTTGGTTTGACCCAAAAACAGGCTTAAGACTTCAAGTGTGCCCATTTTTAGAAATTGCGCCTAAAAAGGAGCCTCTCGCTAAAAATATGTATACCTGCAGTATTTACCTTGACCGTCCAGAAGACTGCCGTCACTACCCTAGCCTTATTTCAGAGATGATCCGCGACGAATGCGAAATGATTGAATCTATAGATATAACAAACCAGACAAGAGCGCAGCATAAACTAGATTTGATAAAGATAGATAGCCGCTCTTAAATACCCAGATAAACCTGCAGCGCTATGAGTCTCGCACTTAAATAAATAAGTATTTCTATTAACATACCTATTATTATAATTTTTATAAAATTGGTTTAATCGTCATTTTTAGATCATTCATCGCAAAACACAAAGTTATACTATAACATTGTTGATTCACTGATTTTGCGGTGTTATATTATATCACAACATGATAACCGCGAACCAATATATCCATGACAAAGTTAACATTAATCTCCTCTGCTATTTTTTCTGTTTTATGTTCTCAATCAGCTTTGGCTGCCACTGTTACTGGTAAAGTAATGGATGATAAAAATCAACCAATCAAAAATGCCTCAATTCATGTGCATGGCAAAAACCAAAGCGTTAAAAGTAATGATTTAGGCGAATTTGCTATAGAAATCGATGCAAATAGCCAATTACATATTAGTAAAGACAACTACGTAGACTCTCGTATTGCTGTAAGCGAATCTTCAAATAATCTGTCTGTGTCACTTAAACCAACATCAGTTGAGACAGTGGTTGTTTATGCCTCTGCACTTCATAAAAATAGCCTCGAGATGATATCGCCAGTAAGCGTGCTCTCAGGTGATGAATTAAGAAATAAATCTAAACCAACTCTTGGTGAAACGCTAAAAGGTTTACCAGGCGTAAATGCAAGTTACTTTGGCCCTGTATCATCAAGCCCAATTATTCGTGGTTTAGATGGCCCTCGCGTTAAAATCACACAAAACGGATTAGATGCCAGCGATGCATCACGTATTGGCCCAGACCATGCGACATCAAGCGATAGCCTAGCAGCAGAACAAATTGAAGTATTACGTGGTCCAAGCACCCTACTTTATGGCTCTGGTGCAATTGGTGGCGTTGTAAACGTGGTTGATAACCGTATTCCTACTAGCAATATCGACGAGCTTACAGGTGCAGCTGAATACAGCCACGATACTGTATCTAACGCAAATACAGTTGCTGCAAAACTTGAAACCGGTAATGAGGGTTTTAACTTTCATTTTGATGGTACAAAACGCAGCGGCGATGATTACCAAACACCAAACTTTACTATCACCGATGATGATGGCGATGTCGAAAAAGAAGATTCAGTAGAGAACACCTTTATTGATAGCGAAACGCTTAACTTTGGTACTAGCTATGTTGGAGAGCACCTAACGGTTGGTTTTTCTTACGGTAGCATTGATACCGATTACGGGATTCCGGGACATGAACATCACCACGAGCATGATCACGAAGGCGAAACTGAAGAAGAACATGAAGAGCATGAAGATGAAGAGGCTGAAGAAGCCGTTTATGCACATTTAGAGCAAGACCGTTGGCAGGGTTTAATAAGCTATGCACTGCATAACAATTGGATTGAAACCATTAACCTACGTGTTGGCTACACAGATTACTCGCACAGCGAAATTGAAGATGGCGAAATTGGTACTACTTTTAAAAATAAAACGACTGAAGCACGTTTAAATGTAGAGCATAAGTTTGCTGATTGGCACGGAATGATGGGCTATCACTACAGCGATTCTGACTACGATGCAATTGGTGAAGAAGCCTTTACACCCGCAAGTGTAACTACAACTAACGCATTATATTTACTAGAAGAGCGTGAATTTGGCGACATTACAATTGAACTTGGCGCACGTGTTGAAGATTACAAAATTGAAAGCCAAATCACGGCACACGAGCATAGCCACGATGAAGTAGAAATAGATCACAGCGACGAAGAAACCATTGGGTATAATGAAAGTTTTACCAATTTAAGTGCCTCTGCTGGTGCCATTTGGCAATACAAGCCGGGTCATAGTATCGCTACGAGTATTTCTCATTCAGAACGAGCACCACTTTCGGCAGAGCTTTTATCTAACGGTTTACACATTGCAACTGGCACTTACGAGCTAGGCCTTGGTTACAATATTGAAGATAATGAAGCGCATTTTGAGCCAGAAAATATCAAGCAGGAAACTTCAACAAACTTAGATTTAAGCTTTAGACGCTTTAGCGGTGATTTTGGTTACACCGTTAACTTTTTCTATAACGATATCAAAAACTTTTATTTTCAAGAAAATACGGGGTTAGTTTACGATGAAGAAGATGGTTTAGAATCAGCTATTGGTGCACATGACGATGCTGTTGCGGTTTATCAATTTACAAGTAAAGACGCAGAGCTTTATGGAATTGAGTTTGACGCGCATTACCAAGTAACACCAAGCGCTATGGTTAAAGTATTTGGTGACTCAACTCGTGCAAAACTAAAAGACGACGAAGGTAATTTACCACGTATCCCTGCCAATAAATTAGGCTCTGAGTTACAGTACGATTTAGGTGACTTACAACTAACATTAACGGGTACTCATTACTTTGATCAAAACGATGTAACTGCCTTTGAAACTCAAACTGATGGCTATACGTTATTTGATGCACAAGCTAATTACCAATTAGGTTTAGGCAGTGTCGATGCACAGCTGTATATAAACGTTGATAACATTACTGATGAGTTAGGTTTTGTACATAGCTCATTTATTAAAGATAAAGCCCCACTACCAGGCAGAAACTTCCGCTTTGGTGTTCGTGGCTATTTTTAATAATTAAAAGTAGTTTTAGTTTATAAACCGCATTTTATTAATGCGGTTTTTTTATTTTTAGAATATATAATATCGATCGGCAATAATACTTGATCAATTCAAGGGATTAAACTTTGCGCTAACTGCGTAAAAAATTATGATATACGACTGCATGGATGCAAAAGGTAGAGCAATGCAGGAGCAATTAGTGATAACAATTAGTTAAAAAAGTTTTTGCCTTGTTATCAACCCTATTTTCTTAGCGCAAAATAGATCACTTAATTAATCGAATTGGTATAAAACACTTAGATTACAGACACAAAAAAGCCGTATTCAGATTGAATACGGCTTTTTAAACTCTTAATTTTAAAATTTATTTAAATTAAGAAATGATTTCGTGTAGTTCAACGTCAAATACAAGCGTTGAGAAAGGTGCGATTGCAGCACCTGCGCCACGTTCACCATAAGCAAGCTCATGAGGAACGTAGATACGCCATTTAGTACCTACAGGCATCATTTGTAATGCTTCAGTCCAGCCTTTGATCACGCCACCAACTGGAAATTCAGCTGGTTGACCGCGCTCGTATGAGCTATCAAACACAGTACCGTTAATTAGTGTACCGTGGTAATCAACGCGTACTGTAGACTCAGCTGTTGGCTTTTCGCCTTCGCCAGTCGCTAGTACTTCGTATTGAAGACCAGACTCAGTTACTGTGATTTCAGGACGTTTTGCGTTTTCTTCTAAGAATGCAATACCTTCGGCAGAAAGTACTTTAGATTCTTCTTCACGACGAGCTTGGATCTCTTCGTTAATCTTTTCGAATGCAGCTTGAATCTCAGGGATCTCAACTTGAAATGCGCTACCAGCGTACGCATCTTTCATGCCTTCAAATACTGAATTTAGGTTTAAGCCTTCAAAAGGATTAGACTTAAGTTGCTCACCCATTTGTAAGCCAATACCGTAACTTGCTTTTTCAGCATCTGTAGTAAAATTATCTGACATAATGTGTTTTTCACGTTTTGTTAGTTAAAAGACACGTATATGCTATCACAAAATAAACCCCGTTTGGGGCTAGTTTTTGCTGAGTTTTAGCTTAATTAGGCCAACAATATAACTACAAAGCGGTAAAGTGAATAAAATTCCAACAAGTAAAGGAATAGCTAATAATCCAGATTCACCAGACAATAAAAATGGCACTGCAACTAAGCCTACTAAACCAATAAAAGCAGAGCCAATTACTGGCCAATGTTTATCATATTTAGTAATAAGATGGGCAGCCAAAATATTAAAACCAAGACCATAAGCAAAAGCGGTAATTAATGGATATTCTGGCTGTGCGTCGACCGCCATTTTTGCCAACAAGCTAATAGCACTTTGATAGCAGTAACCAAATACCACCCATAATAAAAGATGTTTTATTAATAGCTGTGAGGTTGATAGGTTCGTTGCTTTAGTCATTAATTAAACTCCACAAAGCAAAAAACCGCCTATAAGGCGGTTTTTTTAAATAATGGTGGAGAGATAGGGATTTGAACCCTAGATGGGCTATAAACCCATGCCGGTTTTCAAGACCGGTGCATTCGACCACTCTGCCATCTCTCCGTACGGCGCGAATAATATGGTTAAACGTGTTACTTGTAAAGAGCTAAATATAAATTAATCGTAAATAATAATTAAACGATTAAAAACAAGTCACATTGCTCTTTTGTTAAGCTAATTACTTCAACACGCTTATTAATTCAATACTCAATAATATTGTTTAGGCCTGCGAGCAATCCAAGAACAAATTAAACAAGCCAATAAACTCAATGCCGCGAATGTTACACTTTGAAAAATTAAGTCAAATCGATTTAAATCATCACTTGGCACTATTACAAACATAAAAGCGGGGAGTACACTTAGCGCTAAAACATAACAACACACTTTAAATGCCCGTCCAAAGTCAAAACGTTTAGACTGTTGCATCCACAAAGTTAACAGTATTAGCATACCTATTGCAGAGCCTGCTATAAAATGCGCTGCATTTGTACTCATTGCAACATACAAGGTTACAAAAGCACCAACAATTCCCCAAATTGACCACGCAAGCCAGTTTTCTTTTTCCTGTAAAAATAAATTTCCCATTGTTTTCGTCTTCTTTATCGTTATTTTTATTAAGACTTTCCATAATGTATCAAAAAACAACCGATTAAAAAACAAACTGAAGAAGAATTATTAACTTTTGTGCTTCCAAGCGCTTCTCACAGCCAAACCACTAACTCTTTTATATTACTCTTAGTAACCTTAATGAATTATGACTATGCAAATTGCATAAAGTTCATACTATTTCACAAATTACTAAAATAATGTTCTGGTTTATGGCGAGGTGACTTTTTACACTCGACTTGAGGAGTACCTATGTATAAGTACCCTACAATTTCATCTTGCTCATGTAAGTTAAGCGCTTTTTTGACTGCTCTACTTTGTGCAAAGTAACCTGTGCGCCAAACACCACCTAAACCTTGAGCAAATGCAGCTTGTTGCATTGCTAATACACTGCAGCCTGCACTTTGTACCTGCTCGATACGAGGAACTTTTGGGTGTTCTTGATATTTAGCAATTGCTATTACAATCATAGGCGCACGAAGGGGAAGCTCTTTAGCACGGTTAATTACTTTTTCTGTCTGTTGCTCTGCCACTGCACTTTGATGGTAAATTTCACCCAGTTTATTGCGTGCATCACCTTGAGCAATGATGAACTGCCACGGTGCTATACAGCCATGATCAGGAACACGTAATGCTGCTTGCTTAATTATGTCGAGCTGCTCAGGCGTAGGGCCCGGCTCTGTTAGTTTAGAGTCTGATTGGCGAGTAAGTAAAAGCTCGATAGCGTTCATAACGATTCCTCAAAATTCAAAACGATAGAGTAACATTTAAAACCTTAAATAATAAATACCGAGAAATTAAAATGCAAAACGGCCGCAAAGGGTCAACTATGCAGCCGTTAATAAAATACATTTAATGCGCTATTTTTTTATAACGTTTCGCTTTAACCAGTAATCAAAACTAACAAAACGCCCACCGCCCATAAAAAATAAACTTAAGAGCATAGCAAAATAAATTGCCGAAAATTCTATGCCATTATTTAAAATAGATGGTTTACCTTTTTCGTATAGGTAATCAGGTAAGCCGTGCTCTTCAACTAAGTCTCGAATTTTTCCTATCCTGTCTTGTACTTCTAATGAGTTTTCGAGGCTTTCTTTTGCACCTGGGATAGATAACCAATCAAGTACTTGCGCAGCACTTGTTTCTGGATTAGTCGGCGCTATTGCAAACCACCCGTTATGCCAATGTACTGAAGTAGCCGCTACAACCATTGTGAACATAAGCGGGATACTGACTAAGCGAGTTAAAAGGCCAAATAATAACAACCAACCACCTAAAAATTCACTCCATCCAGCTAAGAAGGCTAGTAAATCAGGAAACGGTAAGCCTAAACCCCATTCACTATTACCAAACCATTGAACGACATCAGGCGATGCTAAAAAGTTATTTAGAAAGCCTTCTGTTTCAGTACTTATAGCAAGTTTGTTATAACCTGCGATGATCATAACGGGAGCTAAAATTAAGCGAAATAGTAAAGCAGGTAAACCATCTAAAAACGATAGTTTACCCAATATTGTGTTATAAAAACTGATTAGTTTATTCATGCGTATCCTGTGTGTTCAATGTTTATTAAGTTATAGACTATAAACAAAAAAGACCGTATAGATTGATAAACTATTTCAATTTATTTACAAAGGTTAAATACTTCTCGCCACTTGTAGAGCTTCAAAAATAGCGCGTTTAGCATCAATTGCAGCAGCCAATTTAGCTCCGCCTATCACATGCACTTTTGTGTTATCTGTGTAACCTTCTAGCACTTCGCTATTAGAAACCTGACCAATACACGCAATAACAGTATCTACCGGCAGTACTTGAACTTCTCCAGCAACATTAATTGTTAACCCATTCTTATCAAAACTTTGATATTGGCAGTCAGCAATTTGTTTAACACCATGCTGTTTAGCAACTTGGCGATGTATCCAACCAGTGGTTTTACCAAGCTCACTACCAAAACGACCCGAACTGCGTTTTAACATATACAATTGGCGCTCGTCTTTATGAGGTTGTGCATCACACTCAATCCCCCATTGCGTTTTAAACTCGCTAATAGATTGTGATTTATGTTCACTTAAAAAAGCAACCATATCAAAACCAATACCGCCAGCACCTAAAATAGCGATTGATTTGCCCAGTTCTACTTCGCCGCGTATGACTTCGTCATAAGCAAACACACGCTTATCATCACTACATTTAATAGAGGCTTCACGCGGCCTAACGCCTGTTGCAAAAACAATATCATCATAATCTTTAAGCATTGAATCGTCGTAAGCTTTGCTAAGCTCCACAGTTACTTTTAATCGCTCGAGCTCATTAGTGAAGTAAGTAAGTGTATGGTTAAAGTCTTCTTTACCCGGTATTTGCATGGCTAAATTAAATTGACCGCCCATTTGCGATTTTTGATCAATTAACGTGACGTTATGCCCTTTTTGAGCCAAGTAACAACTTGCTGATAAACCAGCAGGACCTGCACCGACAACTAATACATTTTTAGCTTTAGCTGCTTGCTCTAGCGGGTAATCTAGCTCAAATGCAGCTTGTGGATTAACTAAACACGTAGCACGTTTATTTTTAAATACGTGATCTAGACAACCCTGGTTACAGCCAATACAAATATTGATTTGTTTAGATTGATTGTTTACGTACTTATTAAAAAAATCAGGATCAGCTAATAATGGACGTGCCATCGAAATTAAATCAGCCTCGCCTGCATTTAAAATATCGTTAGCAATTTCTGGAGTATTAATTCGGTTAACAGCAATCACAGGGACATTAACTACGTCTTTTAAACGCTTTGATGCTTCTTTAAATGCACCCGGTGGCACCATACTCGCAATAGTCGGTACACGCGCTTCGTGCCAACCAATACCAGTGTTAAATATATCAACACCCGCTTTTTCAAGTTCGGTAGCCTGAATAACAACTTCCTCTGGTGTTGAACCGTTTGGAATCAAATCAATGACCGACAATCTAAAAATAATTAAGAATTTTTCAGATACTTTTGCTCTTACAGCTTTAACTATTTCAAGTGCAAGTCGCATTCTATTTTCTAAGCTGCCACCAAACTCATCATCGCGTTTATTGGTATGAGGCGCCATAAACTCATTAATCAAATACCCTTCAGAACCCATGACTTCTACGCCATCGTAGCCGGCTTTTTCAGCCATATAGGCAGAATGCGCAAAGTCTTTAATTGTTTTTTTAATCGAGCCAAGCGACATCGCTTTAGGTTTATAAGGATTAATAGGTGCTTTTATTGCACTTGGTGCTTGATTGAAAGGATGGTATGCATAACGTCCAGCATGTAATAATTGCAAACAAATTTTTCCACCGTGTTTATGCACAGCATCTGTGTAAGCGCGATGCTTAAACACATCGTAATAACTATTAAATGAGGAAGAAATAGGTGTTAGCTTGCCACGTAAATTAGGGCTGTATCCGCCTGTAATTAACATCGCGGTGCCACCTTTTGCACGTGCTTCATAAAATGCACGTAAGCGTTTGCGGTTATGCCAGCCCTCTTCAAGGCCTGTATGCATTGAGCCCATAACCAAGCGGTTACGTAATTGTGTGTGTTTTAGTTGTAATTGTTGTTCTAACATCTTGTGCCCCGTTAACTGGTCTAACCTGTATACATTAGCTAATTCTGCTTTAATGGCAAGTAATAAGCAATATGTGCATGCATTTAATTAAAAATAGCTGTAAAAACTTACGTTTATATAGGTTCATAAACACTTCGTTACGATTTAGCAGTTAAATTTATTTTTATTCTAGGCTAAGATGGAACTAATGTATTAACTGTACCAAATTAAGGAGCTATTTTGATAGCAAAGGTATTTAAAGGTATTTGGGCTGGAATTAATTTTTCTCGTCGCTTAATACTAAACATTTTGTTTTTATTACTGGTAATTGTTTTCTTTGTGTCACTCTCAAGTGACGATGATCAAATAATAGTTGAAAATGGCTCTGTACTCAGGCTTAACTTAAATGGCCCTATTGTTGAAGAGAAAACATATATAGACCCAGTTGAAGCCGCAATTAGTGATGCAACTTCTGGTTCTGAAGCACCAAGCGAAATATTACTCGACGATATTGTTGAAGTAATAAACGAAGCGACTAAAGACGATCGTATCTCGGTGATATTGCTTGATTTACAAGAGATGCCTAAAGCACATTTAAATAAACTTAAGCAAATTACAAAGGCTATTGATGCCTTCAAGCAAGCTGGCAAAAAAGTAATTGCATCGGGTTATTACTATACTCAAGCACAATACTATATTGCATCGCATGCTGACGAAATAGCTATGCACCCATACGGCAGCGTAGGTATTGAAGGTTATGGCATGTACCCGCTTTACTTTAAAGATGCACTTGAAAAGCTTGAAGTAACGCAGCATATTTTCCGTGTTGGTACATTTAAGTCAGCAGTAGAACCTTTTATTCGTAACGACATGTCTGAAGCAGCTAAAGAAGCTAACCGCGTTTGGTTAGGCGCTCTTTGGAGCGAATACAAACAAGATGTTGCCGCTGTTCGCCCGTTTGATGAGTCAAATTTTGACGAAACAATGGACGTATATCTAGAAAAAATGAAAGCTGCCGATGGCGATGCAGGTAAATATGCACTTGATCACCAGTGGGTTGACTCTTTAAAAACAAATCAGCAAGTTCGTAAACAATTAATTGATTTAGTAGGCACACAAGAAGATGGTAAGACATTTAAGCAAGTTTCATTTCGTGAATACTTAAGCTTAATTAAACCGCCTATTGAAATTGATAACCCTATTACCGAAAAAGTAGCGGTAGTTGTTGCTAAAGGTACGATTGTTGATGGTGAGCGTAAAGCAGGCGAAATTGGGGGTGACTCTACAGCCGCCCTACTTCGTAAAGCACGCCTAGATGATAAAGTTAAAGCGGTTGTACTACGTATAGACTCTGGTGGCGGTAGTATGTTTGCCTCTGAAGTTATTCGTGCTGAAGTATTAGCCCTTAAGGCTGCTGGTAAACCTGTTATTGCTTCAATGAGTTCTGTGGCTGCATCAGGTGGTTATTGGATTGCCTCTGCTGCAAACGAAATTTGGGCAGCACCAAGTACAATTACAGGCTCAATTGGTGTATTTGGTACGTTTATGACATTTGAGAAAACCTTATCGAAAATTGGTGTTTATTCAGATGGCGTTGCAACAACCGAAATGGCTGGCTTTTCTATCACTCGTCCACTAAATGAAAAGATGGGTCAAGTAATTCAAATGAACGTTGAGGAAGCATACGGTCGCTTTTTAAATGTTGTTGCTGATGCGCGTAATATGACGCCTGAGCAGGTTGACAAAATTGCCCAAGGCCGTGTATGGATTGCATCTCAAGCACTTGAACTAGGTTTGGTTGATAAGCTAGGCGACAAACAAGGTGCGATTGAAGCCGCTGCTGCACTTGCCAAGCTTAATCATTATGAAGTTAAAACTATTAAACAAGATTTAAGCTCGCAAGAAAAAATGATTCAAAACATTTTTGGTAATGCGTCTATTAAATCAATGCTTGGTTTGCAAACACAAAAAACATCTGTGTTAGCAACACAAGCTAATTTACAAAGTGTTATTAACCAATTAAGTACTGAAGTTGAAAACCTTAAAGATTACAACGATCCACAAGGTGTATACGCACGCTGTTTAGTGTGTAACGTTGCACAATAAAAGTGCATAGCTTCACCTAATCAGCTGTATTTAAAGCTGCTTAACGTTATACTAGGCCCAGTTTTTTTACTGGGCTTTTTTTATGAAACGTAAACGCATTTATATCGCTTATACTGGCGGTACTATAGGTATGAAAAAATCGAGTCGAGGCTATATTCCAGCTGAAGGTTTTTTAACAGAAACCGTAGTGAATAACGCAGAATTTAATCGTGATGAAATGCCTTTGTTTGATATTCACGAATACTGCCCTCTTATAGATTCTTCAGACATGTCACCAGAGCATTGGCAACTCATTGCTAATGATATCAAAGATAAATACCAAGATTATGATGGTTTTGTGGTGCTCCATGGCACTGATACTATGGCGTATACAGCCTCAGCGCTGTCATTTATGTTCGAAAATTTGACTAAACCAGTGATTGTAACCGGCTCACAAATTCCGCTCTCACAATTACGTTCTGATGGCCAAGTAAACTTACTTAATGCCATGTATTTAGCTGCAAATTATCCTATTGCTGAAGTAAGTCTCTTTTTTAATAACCAACTGTTTAGAGGTAATAGAGCAACTAAAGCACACGCGGATGGGTTTAATGCTTTTGCCTCGCCGAATCTAGACCCCTTAGCGTTATCGGGTATTAATATTCAACTTATTAAGGGGCAGCTTAGCCCATATGTTGAAAATGAGCTGCAAGTTACACCTATTACACCTCAACCTATCGGGGTGCTTTATTTGTATCCTGGCATTAGCCAAGAGGTAGTTAAAAGCTTGGTCAATGGCAATATTAAATCACTGGTGCTACTGAGTTTTGGTGTAGGTAATGCACCACAAGATCCGAGCTTTTTGTCAATACTCGAAGAAGCAAGTAAACGTGGCGTCGTAATTGTTAACTTAACTCAGTGTTTAAAAGGTCATGTAAACATGGGTGGCTATGCAACAGGTAATGCGCTATTAAATATTGGTGTAATAAGTGGGTACGATATGACCCTTGAAGCATGTTTAACTAAGTTACATTATTTATTTAGCCAAAAGCTTGAAGTCGAAACGATTCGTCATTTAATGCAAGATAACTTGCGTGGTGAGTTAAGCCGTTAATTTTTACGGGCTAAAAATACAAAAGGCACGCTAAATAGCGTGCCTTTATCGTTTTAAACAACTGTTTTTTATCTAACTTTAGCGTCTATATCTACTAAATCAGTTAAATGACACATTTCACCACTGTGGGTTTTTATGCCATGCTCACCAAAGTAATCACGCTGGGCTTGAACTAAATGCCCATTACTCGGTGTAGTTAATGTTGCTAAATACGTTTGTGTAGCTCCCAATACAGGGAATGCTAAACCAGTCATTATTGCTTGACCGGTAATTTTGCGCAAAGAGTTAGACTCTTTTTCAAGAGTGTCAATAAATTCAACACCTTGTGCAACGCTATCAAGGTAGTCAGCACGGATTATACAACCAGCGCGCCATGTTTGAAGCGTTTTAGATAAATCTACTTTCCACTGATGAGTACGTGATGCACCTTTAATTAGCGCTAAACCTTGACGATACGCAAGTAAGCTTGCAAGTAAGAACGCGTCTTTTAGCTCTTCTAAATCAATTTCAACATTGTTCGTTGATTTAGATGCATATGTCATCTCTTGTGCAGCCGTTGTGTTGCATGCATTAGTTAAATGACGAGCTTGAACAGCAGCAACAAGTGAAGGGACAGCAATACCAAGTTCGAGTGCATTTTGCGCAGTCCAAAGACCAGTGCCTTTAGCGCCAACTTTATTATCAATTAAGTCCGCAAGCGGTACATTATTATGATTTTCAAGTGACAATATATGGCTAGAAATAGACAGTAAGTAACTATTTAATTGACCTTCTGACCAGTCATTAAATATCTCAGCTACTTCTTTTGGAGAACGATTAGTACCTAAACGAAGTAATTGGTACACTTCTGCAATAAGTTGCATCAGTGCGTATTCAATACCGTTGTGAACCATTTTTACAAAATGACCACTTGCTGATTGGCCAACACGTGCAAAACATGAATCGCCATTATAGCTAGCAGCTACTTTTTCAAACCATGGCTCAATACGTTCCCAACCACCTTCAGAACCACTTGCCATCATTGCAGGACCATGGCGAGCGCCTTCTGCACCGCCAGAAATTCCCATAGTGGCAAATTCAAATTTATTTTGGTATTTGAGTTTACGCGTTATACCGTCTTTATAATTACTATTGCCGCAATCGACTATCATATCGTTACAATTAACGCCGGCCTCTACAAGTTCATTACAAACTGTATCAACTAACTCACCAGCAGGAACAAGTAATAAAATAGAACGAGGTGCCTCTAAACGCCTTACCATGTCACTTAAATCAGAGACAATGTGAAGCCTATCAGCCATGCCTTGTGATTTGGCACAACTTAGTAACTCTTCACCCGCATGTGGGTTTTTATCATAAGCGACTAGCGTTATCCCTTTTTCAATCAAGTTTAGGGCAAGATTTTTTCCCATAACGCCTAACCCTACTAATGCAACTTGCATCTAGTGTCCTCCTCGGTAACAACTATTTGGTTAGAAAATTCAGTGTATAAATTAAATAATACCGCGTGCATTATACTCATACAGTCATAAAATACTAACTATGAGCCCATACAACATGCTTTTTTATTACAGATAAATAAGCTACGTAATTATATCAAACATCAATGCTCTCGGGGTGACTAAAAGCAACGCTAATTGAAATTAAGATCATTGACGCATTCTGACACCGGTGTCATAATGATGACACAATAGTTTTGTATAAAATAGTGGCAAACCTTTGAAGTTTGCACATAATTAAAATATTTTAATCTAATATAGATATTTTAATTCAACAAAATAACGTCAACATGCTTTCACCAAGCAAACAGGAGAAATTGATGCTAAGACGCACGAAAATAGTCGCTACCCTTGGACCTGCTACCGATAGAGATAACAACTTAGAAAAAATTATTATCGCTGGGGCTAATGTAGTACGTTTAAACTTCTCACATGGTGTTGCCCAAGATCATAAAGACCGTGCGCAAGCTGTACGCGATATTGCAAAAAAATTAGGCAAGCATATTGCTATTCTTGCTGACCTTCAAGGCCCTAAAATCCGCGTTTCTACTTTTAAAGAAGGTAAAGTAACGCTTTCTGTGGGTGCAAAGTTCACTCTTGATGCAAAAATGGAAAAAGGCGAAGGCGATGTTAACTCTGTAGGTATTGATTATAAAGAATTACCTAACGACGTTAGCCCTAACGACTTACTACTCCTAAATGACGGCCTTATTCAACTAACTGTTGATGAAGTAGCTGGGCACTTAGTACATTGTACTGTAACTGTTGGCGGTGTTTTATCTAACAATAAAGGTATTAACCGTTTAGGTGGTGGCTTAACTGCTCCAGCATTTACTGAAAAAGATAAAGAAGATTTAATAACTGCCGCTGAAATTGACGTAGATTACATTGCCGTATCATTCCCACGTAGTGGCGACGATATGCGCTACGTACGCTCACTTGCTGAAGCTGCTGGTTCAAAAGCACAACTACTTGCAAAAATTGAACGTGCTGAAGCCGTTGAAACACAAGAAGCTGTTGATGACATCATTCTAGCGTCTGACGCTGTAATGGTTGCCCGTGGTGATTTAGGTGTTGAAATTGGTGATGCAGCTCTTATGGGCAAGCAAAAACTAATTATTCGTCGTGCTCGTTCATTAAACCGTACTGTAGTAACAGCAACGCAAATGATGGAATCGATGATCGATAACCCTATGCCTACACGTGCAGAAGTTATGGATGTTGCAAATGCTGTTCTTGATGGAACAGATGCTGTAATGCTTTCAGCTGAAACAGCTGCTGGTGATTACCCTGAAGAAACTGTTGCAACTATGGCACGTGTTTGTTTAGGTGCTGAATCTCAAAAAGAAACGCATGTTTCTAAGCATCGTTTAGATAGTCGTTTTTCTAACAATGCAGAATCTATCGCACTTTCTGCTATGTATGCAGCTAATCACTTAGATTCTGTTAAAGCTATCATCACGCTTACTGAATCTGGTAGCACGGCTAAATTAATGTCACGTATCAGCTCTGGCTTACCAATCTACTCGCTTTCACGCCATGCGAGTACATTAGGTCAAACAGCACTTTATCGTGGTGTTTACCCAGTATTTTTTGATTCTACAAAAACTGAAAAAGACGGTATGGTAAAAGCGGCACTTGATACTTTAGTTTCTCAAGGTTCTTTACAGTCTGGCGATACAGTAATTATTACTCACGGTGACTCAATGGAAACTGTGGGAGCAACTAACACAATGAAAATTGTAACTGTCGCATAATTAATACCAATTCGCTTAATTAAGTGACCTATTTTGAGGATAGAAAAACGTGTTGATAGCTATTCAAAAAATCGCTATTTAGTTGTTCTCGGCAATTGCTCCTGCATTGCTCTACCTTCTGCATCCATGCAGTCGTAAATGAGAATTTTTTAACACAGGTAGCGACACGTTAGCCCCGCAAAATAACTAAGTATTGTTGCGGATTGGTATAATTACTAAATATAAAAAATGCGAGCTTAGCTCGCATTTTTTGTACCTGTAATAAAAGCGTTGGCTTTAACTTGCTAATGCCGCTTTAACCTTATCTCGATAGCTACGGCTCACTTTTAATTCTTGTCCGTTTTCAAGTACTAATAAATACTCGCCACTTACTTGTGTAACCAGCTTACTAATTTGTTTTGTGTTTACTATCGCACTGCGGTGTACACGCACAAATAACTGAGGGTCTAGCTCTTGCTCAAGCTCTTTCATTGTTTTACGAAGTATATGCGTTTGTCCATCTTCACAATGTAAACACATATAGTCACCTGCAGCATCAACCCATTGGATAGTCGCTACAGGTACCCGTATAATTTCACCCTGCTCTTTTACTGCAAGCGATTCTGGGTAACGTCTATCTGTTAAGGTATCGCCAGTGGCTAATTTTTTTAATATTTCTTCGCAATTATTACCAGTAATACCGGCTACAAAACTCGCTAGTTTTTTCTTATGGGCGTTGTCTTGCTGCGTTTTTAAATAAGTATGCACTTTTTCTACCGCCTGTTTTAATCTGTTATCATCAACGGGTTTTAAAATGTAATCGAGAGCATGAATTTCAAATGCTTTTACAGCAAACTGATCAAAAGCAGTTACAAATACAATAGCAGGTAGTACTTTTGTACTTTCGCTAAGCGCTCTTGCCACCTCAAAGCCATTCATACCTGGCATCTGAATATCTAAAAAAACCAAATCGATTTTCTCGCTTTGGCACATTTCAATTGCATCAGCGCCTGAACTACACAATTTAATTACTTCAATATCAGAATATTCTTCAAGTCTTACCGCTAAACCTTTTCGCGCTAACGGTTCATCATCAACAATGAGTGTTTTTATTTTAGTCATTTTTCACAGCCTTCTCAAAAGGTACTCGCAGATTAACTTTTAATCCACTTGGCGTATTATGTGATAATACAAACGAATAATTATTTTCATACAACGTTTTTAATCTATCTTTGGTGTTAGCAACACCTACACCTTGAGCGTTAACTAATTGGCCATCAAGTATTTCAGTGCCTGGGCCGTTGTCACCCACTTCTAGTAATAATTCATTCGCAAATACTTGTGCTTTAATATCAATTACACCACCTTCTGTCAGATGGGCAATGGCATATTTAATCGCGTTTTCTATAATTGGTTGCAAAATTAAGCTCGGTACTAAAGCCTCTTTTGCTTGCTCGCTAATATCTACATTTACTTTCAATCGCTCATCAAAACGGACGCGCTCTATTTCTAAATAAAGCATGAGAGCATGTAGCTCTTGCTCAAGCGGTACTTTTTTAATTGGATCGGTATTAAGTGTGTAACGTAAAAAGTCACTTAACCTTGCTACCATTAAGTTAGCATCTTTGTTTTCTTTAACCAAAATTAAAGTAGAAATAGCGTTAAGTGTATTGAATAAAAAATGGGGGTTGAGCTGATACCTGAGCATTTTTAGTTGCGCTTCGTGTGCCATCGTTGTGGCCTTTAACGCTTTTTGTCGCTCACTTTGTAATAACTGATAATATTTAACGCCAAAGTACAAACCACTCCAACATAAAATAATATAAACCGAATCTAAACCTTGCTGCAGGTAATAAAACCACTCCTCTGGTCTATAACCATGGCGGTATATTTCCCATAGATTGAATTTTTGAACGACAGCCCATAGAGTGCCCGTTATATAAGAGGCACCAAATACTACAATCATTAACACCCAGGGCGAGGCATTCCAAATTTTACGGTAAATATACCTAAGCGGCACTGTCATCAAACAACCAGCGTAAGCATTCAATAAAATAACAAATACATATATATCACGCATTTCAAATACTTTAGAGCCGATATAATTTACTAACGCGTAACCAATCCAGCCCGCGATTTGCAAAAGCCAAAAAAAACGTTGCCTGTTATCGACTAAAGATTGCCAGTTCAAAATAGATGTTTACTCCGTATGGTTAAAGCTAATTCCATAAAATAGGCGTTTGTTATTTTTATTATTTTTACCTATGTAGGGCTAATTTTCACAAAATTAGGTAGTCTTATTATATAGATTTATGAGTTTGCATAGCACTACAGCTTGCCTTGCTTTTTAAGAGTCTTACCGCAAACAAATAGTCGAGACACTAAAAAAGCGAAAGGTTATCCGCCTTCCGCTTTTTAAATATCAATAGCCTTGTGTAAATTAAGCTAGTTTATCTGATGCTACTTTGTAGGTTGGATCTTCAATCACATTCACTTCAACTAAATCTCGTGCTTTATGAAGCAACTGCGTACAGTCTTTACTTAAGTGACGTAAATGAAGTTGTTTACCTGCTTTTGTGTATTTGTCAGCAAGTGTATCAATTGCTTCTATTGCACTGTGGTCAGATACGCGGCTGTGTTTAAATTCAACAATCACATTTTTAGGATCATTTTTCACATCGAATAACTCAGAAAAGTTTTTAACAGAGCCAAAGAATAACGGACCATGTAGTTCGTACACCTTAGCGCCTTCCTGATCAATGTAGTTAGTTGTATATATCTGCTTCGCATGCTGCCAAGCAAATACTAGAGCCGATACAATAACACCCACACATACAGCAATCGCTAAATCAGTAATAACCGTCACGCCCGACACAAGAACAATTACAAATGCATCAGATAATGGTACGCGCTTCATCATTTTAAAGCTTGCCCATTCAAATGTACCAAGTACTACCATAAACATAACACCAACAAGTGCAGCTAATGGGATCATTTCAATTAAGCTAGAGGCAAAAATAATAAAACCAAGTAGCATAAGTGCAGCGCTTATACCTGATAAACGAGAGCGACCACCTGAATTTATATTGATCATTGATTGACCAATCATTGCACAACCACCCATTGCACCAAACATACCGCAGGTAATATTTGCAGCACCTTGACCAATACATTCTTTATTACTATGACCACGGGTTTCTGTAATCTCATCAATTAAGCTAAGCGTTAATAATGATTCAATTAAACCAATAGCCGCTAAAATAAGTGCATAAGGAAAAATAATTTGTAGCGTTTCGAAAGTAAACGGCACCATAGGAATATGAAATTCAGGCAAGCCGCCAGCGATTGTTGCAGCTTCGTCTCCAGTCATTCCTTTTAAGAAATCTAATACTGTATGCGCTTCTAAATCAAATCCAATCACTAATCCAGTTACAGTTACAATAGCAACTAGAGATGAAGGCACTGCTGTAGTCAATTTTGGCAAAAAGTGGATTATTGCCATGGTTAATGCAACTAAGCCAAGCATGATAAATAATGGATTACCTGTCATCCATTCTTGTCCGCCCATACCATCTGGCACTTTAAACTGCCCTAGCTGAGCTAAAAATATAACAATTGCTAACCCGTTTACAAAACCAAGCATTACCGGATGAGGAACCATACGGATAAACTTACCGAGCTTAAATACACCCGCGAGAATTTGCAGTATTCCCATCAGCAACACAGTTGCAAATAGATACTCAACACCGTGATCAAGCACTAAACTTACCATAACAACAGCTAGTGCACCGGTTGCACCTGAAATCATACCAGGGCGACCACCAAAAATAGCCGTAATTAAACCAACGATAAACGCGGCATATAGACCAACCAAAGGTTCTACATTTGCAACAAAGGCAAACGCAACTGCTTCTGGGACTAAGGCTAACGCCACAGTTAATCCAGATAGAATATCGTTTTTAGCAGAGCTAGGCGCCCTACTGAGTAAGTTAAACATTGAGGTCCTCAAATGGTGTAATGGGTATCAAAAAAAGCGCTAAATTCTACCAAATTAGCGCTCAGTTAACAATTATCATTATGTGGTTAAGCTAAACTAAAAATGGTTTAGCTTTTAAAAGAAGTGCTTTTACAAAGGAAGGGAAGTACTGCGTTTTACACATGTCATTGTTACATTAGAATGTACTTCTTGGACGTATTCTAAGCTTAGTAAATTATCGCGCACAAAATGCTCATACCCTTCTATGCCTTGTGAAATTATGCGTAGCATAAAGTCCATGGTACCAGCCATAGTGTAACACTCTGTTACCTCGTCGTAGCTCATGATCAGCTTTTCAAACTCAGCAAGATTCTTTTTACCGTGATTTGATAAACGCACATGTGCATATACAAGCATATCAAAGCCAAGTTTTTTCTCATCTAAAAGAGCCACTTTGCTTTTTATATAACCATCTTGCTCTAGCTTAGCGATTCGACGCCAGCATGGAGATTGAGACAAGCCTACTTTATCTGCAATTTCTGCGGTTGATAAACTAGCATCTTGTTGTAAAAGTGCCAATATTTGGCGATCTACGTGATTTAGAGACATTTTATTTCTTATTTATCAAATAAACTGGTTAAATTATACAACCATTTTAAAACTCAGTCTGCTTATTTTTAATGTTTATGCAGTTTGTAAACTTAAAATAAGCAACTTAACCAAACTTACCACTTACAAAAGGATTTGTTTTCTTTTCAAACCCCACCGTAGTGTCGCTACCATGTCCTGCCAATATTTTAGTATTATCAGGTAAGGTTAAAATATGCGTCTTAATCGACTCTATAAGTTGTTCACTGTTCCCCTTAGGAAAGTCAGTGCGCCCTACTGAGCCTTTAAAAATAACGTCACCGACAATAACGCACTCATAGTCTGGTTGGTAAAACACTATATGACCGGGTGTATGCCCCGGGCAATGTTTCACTAAAAAGCTAAGTTTACCTACGCTCACGGTGTCATTATGGTTTAGCCAAATATCCGGATAAAACGGTTCAATGGGTTTAAATCCAAACATCTGTGCTTGCATAGGTAAGTTTTCAAACCAAAAGTACTCATCTTTTTGTGGACCAATAATTTGTACGTTAAATTGATTTCGTAAAATATCAGCCCCACCCACATGATCTAAATGCCCGTGCGTTAACCAAATAGCACTTAATGCTAGTTTATGCTCATTAAGGACCGTTATTATTTTATCAGTGTCGCCACCTGGGTCGATAACCACAGCGTGTTTAGTTTCGCTACACCAAATAATACGGCTGTTTTGTGCAAAGGCAGTGACAGGTATAGTTATGATTTCCATATTAAATTTCTTTACTTTTTTGATCTGGAATAACAACTTCTTCTTCGAATGACATAAGTATTGGATACTTTAAGTACGCTTGATCATAAAATGGACTTTGTTCATATAACCAGTTTAATCGAGCTTCTGCGTCACTCGCGAATGATTTATCTTTAAGTTTTTCATCAAACTTAAGCGCAAGCTTTGGGTTATCTTTTAGCATTTGGCGTGCATACGGAATTAGCGCATAGTTTTCCATGTACTCGGTACGCTGAAAAATAGTATTAAACTCACCCCACGCAAAAAATGAATCAGGAGCTTCTGGGTGCAATAAATGCACAGCAAGCTCACCTGCTTTTTGTTGAGTATTGACTTGATACCAACCATCTAAATCAACATTTATAGCAGGGACGTAATCAAAAGTTGCTGATACTCTAAAACGCCCTTCAAATGGTGCTTTATCAAACGTGTAGTCAGCCACCTTTGCAACTTTCAAAGGCTGTGTGTTTGCCCCTTCAAGTTTATTAATAGAGACACCATGTAACTTTAGTTTCTCAATAATGTTGCTATATACAGGCGGAATAAAAAAAGCTTTAGGTACTTCAACTGTATGTTGTACATCTTTTTGCCAATAAATAGGTAAGTCAGTATATGTATGTGTTTTACCCAAATACTTCACTTCATTTTGACCCGAAAGTGAATTCATGCTTGATGAATATTCAATACCTTTAAACTGCGCAATCGTATCAGCTTGCTTGGCATAGCCACGCTTTACTATTAACTGTTTAGGAACAAATTCTTGTTCTTTTTTTACTGCATTAGCTAATTCATGACTGTGCTTTGATAGCGCAGTAATAGCACCATCTAAAAATACATAAGTTCCCAATACACGTTGCTTGTAAGGCTTCAATGAATGATTTTCGACTAAAATAGTCGGCAATGACTTTAAATCCCCCCAACCATTTGAAAAACGTGGCGTAGCAACCCAGCCCGCTAACCCTTTTTTAAAGTCGCGCTTGTCCATAACAAAAACAAGTGGTCCTGGGATGTGTCCTTGCTTCGCTAGCGTATCGTCAATGAGAGGTTTAAAAAACTGGTTTAATGTATCTGATACCGCAGGCGATTCGCTCGAAAATACCGGATTGTAACCATAAGTCACATCGTATTGGTAATCTGCGCCGTCGGTAACGTGTACATCAATGTATAAATTTGGGTTGTAGTCGTTAATAACCTTTAAAACACTTCTAACTTCTGGGGTATCTAATTTAGTAAAATCACGATTTAAATTAAGGTTATTAGCATTTGTTCTAAAGCCCATTTTTGCAGGGCCCCTTTGATTAATACGATTGAATGCACTGCTACGTTCGTGGCCATCTACATTTAAAATAGGAATAAATAATATGTTTACCTTTTTTAAAATGTCACGGCGCTTGCCCGTCGCTATATCTCTGAGTAACATAAACATGGCATCTTTACCGTCTATTTCACCAGAATGTATTCCTGCCTGAATAAAAATAGTTGGCTTAGTGCTATTAGCCATTTGCCTTGCTTCAAAAAAGCCTTGTTCACTGGCAATCAACATTTTTATTGCGCGTTTACTATTACTATAGCCAATGGTTTGAGATTGAAACTGAGTAGGGTTTGCAGCAACTAACCTATCTACAAATGCCATTGTATTTGCATAATCGGGCGACGCTTCACCTGCAGATAACTCAAAGTCAGTAGTTAACGGGCCTTGTTTTTGTAAAAGCTCTACGCTTTTCCCCTGCCACTCAATGAGTGGAGGTAAGTGTGCGTCATACGCCACACTTGCAGATAAAATTAGTAAACTTGCAAACATATAATTCTCTAACAAACGCCTTAATTATATAAATTATATCAACTAAATTTTTTATAATGAGGAAACTGCGGTGATTCAACAAAAAAATGCAGCAAAATACATTTCAATCATTCACACCTGTTTTTTTAGGCTTTATAACCTTATTAAGTATTATACCAATGTGCAATAATACTTAATCATTTTGCGGGGCTAAACATGTCGCTACCTGCGTTAAAAAACTCTCATTTATGACTGCATGGATGCAGAAGGTAGAGCAATGCAGGAGCAATTGCCGAGAACAACTAAATAGCGAATTTTTTACCTAGCTATCAACACGTTTTTCCGCCCTCAAAATAGATCATTTAATTAAGCGAATTAGTATTACTCATTGGGTTAAGTTACTAAATTACAGGCACAAAAAAAGGAGCCATAGGCTCCTTTTTAATACTTATATAAAAAAGCTTAAGCGGCTAGGCCTTCTTTTGCTTTTTCTACAAGCGCTGCGAATGCAACTTGGTCGTAAACAGCGATATCTGCAAGGATCTTGCGATCGATTTCTACAGAAGTCTTTTTAAGACCATTGATAAAACGGCTGTAAGACAGACCATTTTGACGTGAAGCAGCATTGATACGTGCAATCCATAATTGACGGAAAGTACGTTTCTTCGCACGACGGTCACGGTAAGCGTATTGACCCGCTTTAGTAACAGCCTGGAAAGCTACGCGGTAAACACGTGAACGTGCTCCGTAGTAACCTTTTGCTTGTTTTAAAACTTTTTTGTGACGTGCACGTGCGACAACGCCGCGTTTAACTCTTGCCATTTCTAAAAACCCCTATTAAGCGAACGGTAACATACGTGAAACTAGACCATGGTCATTTTTATGAACCATCATCTTAGGACGTAGGTGTAACTTACGCTTAGAAGTTTTCTTAGTCAGAATATGACGAAGATGCGCTTGTTTACGCTTGAAACCGCCAGAAGCAGTCTTTTTGAAACGCTTAGCAGCGCCACTGTGACTTTTTAGCTTATAAGCCATTGCAATAACTCCAATTGTATTGCTTTTAAATTAGTAAGCAGGCGTGAGATATATTTCTATAGCTCCACTTTTAGGCCTAACTTACTGCCATGTTCCGGTGAAGACCCAACATAAATGCCGCAATCTTGCTTTAAGACCGGTTAACTCAGGTGAATATTCGCATATTGCTTGCAGACCTGAGCTAATTTCGGTGCGTATTATCGCTTAAAAATTATTTTTTAGCAACAGGCGCCATCATCATAACCATTTGGCGGCCTTCAACACGATTTGGGAAAGACTCAACTACTGCAAGCTCTTCTAAATCGGCTTTGATACGGTTTAATAATTCTATACCAATTTCTTGGTGAGCCATTTCACGACCACGGAAGCGGATAGTAATCTTAGCTTTATCACCAGCTTCTAAGAACTTACGTAAGTTGCGAAGCTTAACCTGATAATCACCTTCATCCGTACCAGGACGGAATTTGATTTCTTTTATCTGGATTTGCTTTTGCTTCTTCTTCTGCTCTTTTAGTTCTTTGCTTTTTTCAAAGATGAACTTACCGTAGTCCATGATTCTACAAACAGGCGGCTCAGCGTTTGGACTGATCTCAACAAGATCAACACCCGCTGCATCGGCCATAGTTTGCGCGTCTTGTAATGACTGAATTCCAGCTTGTTCGCCTTCAATGTCAATTAAACGAACTTCTTGCGCTGTAATTTCTTCGTTAATACGATTTTTTTGAGCTGTTTGTTGCCCTTTCTTGCCGCCTCTAATAGTACGTTCCTCCAAGAATATCAATAATATAAGCGTGTAAATGGCTATTTGTTAATGCCTTACACGCTCGATTTTTACTGTCGATTTTTAATTTCTTCACTAATTTTAGCTACAAAATCATCAACATTAAATTTGCCAAGGTCTTCACCTGTGCGAGTACGCACTGCTACTTCTTGCTGTTCAACTTCTTTATCGCCAACAACAAGTAAATATGGAATACGCTTCAGTGTATGCTCACGGATTTTAAAGCCAATCTTCTCATTTCTCAAGTCAGCAGCGGCTCTAATTCCAAGTTTATTTAATTTTTGTACAACTTCTTTAACATAAGGAGCCTGTTTATCGGTAATATTCATAATTACCACTTGCTTTGGTGCAAGCCACGTCGGGAATAAACCAGCGTACTCTTCAGTTAAAATGCCAATAAAGCGTTCGATAGAACCTAAAATAGCACGATGTATCATTACAGGTGTACGACGCTCGTTATTTTCTGCTACATAAGTAGCACCTAAACGACCCGGTAATGCAAAGTCTAATTGCACTGTACCACACTGCCACGCTCTGTCTAAACAATCGTACAAAGTAAATTCAATCTTAGGACCGTAAAACGCGCCTTCGCCCGGAAGATAATCAAATTCAATATCGTTTAGCTTAAGTGCATCAGCTAAAGCAAGCTCTGCTTTATCCCACATATGGTCTTCACCAATGCGTTGTTCTGGGCGAGTAGATAGCTTAACTACAATCTTATCAAATCCGAATGTTTCATATGTATCATAAACCATCTTAATACACGCTGACACTTCGTCCATTATCTGCTCTTCGGTACAGAAAATGTGAGCGTCATCTTGTGTAAAGCCACGTACACGCATTAAACCGTGTAGTGCACCTGATGGTTCATTACGGTGACAACAACCAAATTCAGCCATACGAAGTGGTAAATCACGGTACGATTTTAAACCTTGGTTAAAGATTTGCACGTGACCAGGGCAGTTCATTGGTTTAATTGCGTATTCACGTTTTTCAGACTCAGTGGTAAACATTGCTTCTGAATATTTTTCCCAGTGACCTGACTTTTCCCAAAGTGAACGGTCCATCATCATTGGACCTTTTACTTCTTCGTACTCATATTCGCGTAATTTTTCACGTACAAATTCTTCAAGCTCGCGGTAAATGCTCCAACCATCGTTGTGCCAAAATACCATGCCTGGCGCTTCTTCTTGCCAATGCCATAAATCAAGCGCTTTACCAATACGACGGTGATCGCGTTTTTCAGCTTCTTCAAGGCGCTTTAAATACGCTTTAAGTTGCTTTTTATCGCCCCACGCGGTGCCGTAAATGCGTTGTAGCATTTTGTTTTCTGAATCACCACGCCAATATGCACCCGCCACTTTCATTATTTTAAAGTTTTGGCAAAATTTCATGTTAGGAACGTGAGGTCCACGACACATGTCTACATATTCTTCGTGATGATATAACCCAGGACGGTCATCTTTAGCGATGTTTTCGTCCAAAATTTCTATTTTGTATGTTTCGCCACGCGCTTCAAATGTATCGCGTGCTTCTTGCCAGCTTACTGTTTTTTTCACTACGTCGTAGTTGGTTTTTGCAAGTTGCAGCATACGCTTTTCAATTGCTTCAAGATCATCTTGTGATAGTGAGTGTTCCATATCGATATCGTAGTAAAAACCGTTATCAATGGTAGGACCAATTGCCATTTTTGCGTCTGGGAAAAGTTGCTTAACTGCATGACCGATTAAGTGAGCACAAGAGTGACGAATGATTTCAAGGCCGTCATCGTCTTTAGCGGTAATGATCTCAAGACGAGAGTCATCACTAATTAAATCACATGCATCAACACGGTCGCCATTTACACGGCCCGCAATGGTCGCTTTAGCTAAACCAGGACCAATGTCGTTTGCAACATCAAGCGTGCTTACAGGGTTTTCAAAACTACGTTGACTTCCGTCTGGAAGAGTAATAACTGGCATTATAAATCCTTGCTACAGTGGTGACACCTACAATGTATCACGTGTATTTTTAATAAATTAAATGAGAATGACTCGACAACGCTTTTACGAATAAGCATTGACTAATATATGTAGATGAGGAGTCTATTCAACTACAAAGATATATTGTCGCGTGCCGCGCATTTAATTACAAGTTTAAAGGGGTGAAATCGACCCGTTTTATCCACAAAATGTAGCTTTTAAAGCAAAAAAATCATTTTATTAAAATATAAAAGCATCAATGCATTAATTACGCGCCTACAGCTATACCCACACTCGCATTTTAATGTGCGTTGCGTATAATACTGCGTAATTAAGTTATTTTAGAGAATAGACATGAGAACATGTGGTGTAGAAATTACCGGTAGTGATGTACTACTTTGTATTTTAAGTAAAGATAATGACGTATTTGATATTCGCGATGTGCGCCAAACACGCTTTACCTTAGGTAACGGTAACGACACTGAAGTAATGCGTAAATTTCAATTCGATTTTGCAAAACTAATGCAAGATTACCAAATTGATTCTGTTGCAATTCGTGAGCGTCAGCCTAAAGGTAAATTTGCTGGCAGTGCAAAAGGCTTTAAAATGGAAACTGCAATTCAATTAATTGACAACTTAGATGTACGTTTATTTACTACAACTGAAGTTAAAGAGCAGTTAAAACGTAACCCCATCCCTATTGATTTTGAAGAAACAGGCCTTAAAAAGTACCAAGAAAATGCTTTTGTAAACGCTTACGTTTATATCATGAAAAAAACATACCGCAGCGACGAAATGTAAACTCATTACTCGTTTAAAAACGCGTACTTACATTGTAAGACGCGTTTTTTTGTGTCTAAAAAGTAGTATTAGCTTTTATTAATCTAATAATACATTAGTCTAACTGCACTTCTCTTTGTCGACAATATGTGTTTATTTTAACTTTGTAGTTTACATAACTCACACACATTTTCATGGAGAGAGCAATGCACACACACACTACCCCGGTAAAAGAAGTAGAGCAAACAAATCACTTGCCGTTATCCCAAAGCTACTTTAAAGGTATACAAAGCACACCTTTAACAAATTCAACTATAGGCGAGTACTTTGACTTTATTGTCGACAAAAGGCCAGAGGCGTTAGCTGTTGTAGTTCATCACCAAGGTATTAGATTAACGTATAAAGAATTTCAAAAAGAAGTTAATCAGCTTGCGAAGGGGTTACTTGCCCTTGGCGTAAAACCAGGTGAGCGCATTGGTATTTGGTCTCCTAATAATATTGAGTGGTGCTTAACCCAATTTGCAACGGCAAAAATTGGCGCAATAATGGTGTGCATCAACCCGGCATATCGTCCTAACGAATTACAATATGCTTTAAATAGTGTTGAATGCTCAACTCTAATCACAGCATCAAATTTTAAAGGCAGTGATTACTTAGAAATGCTTAATGGTTTAGCGCCAGAACTTGCAACTTGCGATAAGTACACACTTAATTTAAAAGCACTACCCACTCTTAAAAATATAATCCGCATTGGCGATGAAGCATCTCCTGGTATGCACTCTTTTAATGATGTTATTAACTTGCCAACAGCAGCTCATGAGCTTGAATTAAAAGCAATAGGTGAAAACTTAAATGCTGATCAAGACATCAATATACAATTTACATCAGGTACAACAGGCAACCCAAAAGGCGCAACGCTCACTCATAAAAATATTTTAAATAATGCGCTATTCGTCGCCGAATCTATGCACTTTACGAGCGATGACAAGTTATGTATCCCTATCCCGTTATATCATTGCTTTGCAATGGTATTGGGTAGCTTATTGTGTGTTAGTAAAGGTGCAGCAGCCATTTACCCTAGTGATTCGTTCGATGCAAAAACCACGCTTGATGTAGTTCAACAAGAAGGATGTACAGCGCTGCACGGTGTACCTACTATGTTTATTAGTGAGCTTGAGCTGAGTAACTTTAACGATTATGACCTAAGTACTTTACGCACGGGTGTAATGGCAGGCTCTACATGCCCAGAGCAAGTAATGCGCAAAGTACAAACACAAATGAACATGCATCAAATACTGATTGCTTACGGGCAAACGGAGTGCAGCCCCATAAACAACATTACCGAAACAGACTCTTCAATAGAGCGGCAAGTAACAACGGTTGGCCGCGCACTTGCCCATACCGAGGTTAAAATAATTGACGAGCTGGGTAACATTCAAAAAATTGGTCAACCTGGCGAAGTGTGTAGTAAAGGTGCAGGCATAATGCGCTGCTATTGGAATGACGAAGCTAAAACAACAGCCACAATAGATGACGAAGGTTGGCTGCACTCTGGCGATTTAGGTGTCATGGATACAGAAGGGTTTGTTACGATTGTTGGGCGTATAAAAGATATGATTATTCGCGGCGGCGAAAACATTTACCCTCGAGAAATAGAAGAAGTACTTTACACCTACCCTGGCATTCAAGATGCTGCCATATTTGGTATAACCGATGAAAAGTATGGCGAAGAAGTGTGCGCTTGGATCCAACCAAAAGAAGATGCTGTACTTGATGAGCAAGCAATTCGTGAGTTTTTAAAAGACAAACTAGCCTACTTTAAAATGCCACGACATATCCGTTTCGTAGAAAACTACCCAATGACAGTAACAGGTAAACTGCAAAAATTTAAAATGCGCGATCAAATGCAAGAAGAGCTAAGCGACAACGCTTTTTCCTAGTTTCGTCTTTAAGTAACTGAGGCTCTGGGTAGGGAATTTATCTCAGAGCTATGTTCAGAGCTAGCAGCGTTAAATTTACGTATGTTAGGACTAATACTAAAAAGCACAGCCAATTGGCTGTGCTTTTTATGTACTGAATTTATTATAAATTCAACATTCTCTTTTTTAAACGTTCTAAATCAATCGCACTCGAACGCACTGTTAATTTAATATGGCTGTATTCATATTCTTCTTTAACAACACTCATACTCGATCGAATTTCGCCCACAATACCTTTAGCTATGTACGGTATAACAATCTCTTCTTCAATCATGTCCTCTTGAGCAATGCCAATAATGTATTTGTGCAGTTTACTAATATCATCTGGATTACGTGTAGAAGTCATCATCGCATCAGGAAACTCATCCATTAGCGACTGCTGTTGATCAGTACTTAATTGGTCTGACTTATTCAGTACTAATAATTTTTTGCTACCTTCTACCCCAACTTCTGCCAGTACTTTATGTACTACTTCAAGTTGTGAGCGAAAAGAAGGATCTGAAGCATCTACAACATATAACAGTAACGACGCATCATGTGCCTCAGCGAGCGTTGAATGAAATGAAGCAACCAAATCATGAGGTAATTTTTTAATAAAACCAACCGTATCTGAAACCAATATACGAGGCTGGGTAATCGGATACAACGCGCGAACAGTGGTATCTAGCGTTGCAAAAAGTTTGTTTTCGCCTTCTACATCACTACCTGTAATTGCGCGCATCATTGATGACTTGCCCGCATTGGTATAACCAATTAAAGCCACTGAGAATAGCTCAGAGCGCTGCGTACGTCTGTCCATCATTACATCTTGAACACTAACAAGTTCGCGCTTTAATTCTGCTAACTGATCGCGCACCTTACGGCGATTTAGCTCAAGTGTGGTTTCACCCGCACCTTTACCCATTTGGCGTTCTTTATCACCTGTTGATGTTTCACGAAGCCGTGGCGCTACATAATTAAGGCGAGCAATTTCAACTTGTAATTTTGCTGTTTTAGTACGCGCATGACGGCTAAATATTTCAATGATAATACCAGTGCGATCAAATACTTCTACACCTAATTGGTTCTCAACATTACGCAGTTGAGAAGGCGTTAAATCGCAGTCAAATACCACTACATCGGCACATGCAAACTCTAAATCGTTTGATGGAATTTCTGAGGATATTTCGGTTAAAGGGTCTTCATCAAGTAAATCATCTTCTTGCTCGTTTTCAACCATCCCTTTATTGCCGGTAAGGTGTGCTATTTCAGCTAGTTTTCCTGAGCCCAGTACATTAACTTTTTGGGTAGAACTTTGCTTTTGCGATTGTGTACCTACTACTTTAAAGCCTAATGTAGTTACCAAACGAGCAAGCTCTGCAAGCGATTCTGTTGCTTCGTCGCCTTTAAATTGTGGTGTACTAATAGAAATAAGTAACGCATTAGGAAGTGATGGTTTTGCAGTTAGTTGCATAATTTTTTATATGTTAATGCACCTAAAGTGCAAACCTAATTTTCATTCGAAAGTAACTTGATCCTACGCTGTTATGACCGAGCTTTACAGCGTTATAGCTTACGAATGCAATTATTATCTTTATTTTGCCAAAATTAGCGTTAATCTGTGAACTATTTGTGCGGGGGCAATATAATTTTTACACGCAAGTAAACCAATAAGTAACTTGGTGTTGTTATAAATGTATTTAATTATTAAGTGTTGGGGTTTAACATTGATAATAGGCTTTATGTAGCATTGCACATACACAAGCCCATTAACTAAAAGCTAATTAGCTAAAACCAGTTACTAAGCAGACTCTTCTGGACGATGCTGCTTTTGTACGCCGGTTAAAAACAAACGTAATATTTGATCGTTACAAACACGGTAATGTTTGTTATCTACTTTACGAGAAAATGCGCTTAACTCATGCTTACTTAAATCAAAATCAACAAGTGCAAGTGTTGCTATAACATCTTCTGCTTTCATATTTAAAGCAATACGTAGCTTCATAAAGATAATATTGTTGTTTAGCTTTTTCTCTGGCTCTGGTTGCTCACCTTCGCGTTTGCCACGTTGGGTATTAATAAACCCATTTAAAAAGCTTGCAAACTCAGTATCACTTATTGGGGTAAAAGCCTCTTCACCTTCTTTAGTTAACCATGCAATTACTTGCTCTTTGGTGACCGTATGCTCTGCTGATGCAAAAACATTGACCATAGCAGTATCAGTTAAGTTAAAAGTGTAGCGAATGCGGCGTAAAATATCGTTATTAGTCAAAGTAAATCCCAAAGTGAGGTATAGCAACCAAGCAGTTATTGCTTAATTTTATATAAGCACCTAGTTTAACAGGTTTACTAATACCACCCTATTAATTTTTATCTGAGCTTCTTATACCTAGTTACCAAGCACCTTGGCAGGATCTACGCGCGTTGCTTGCCATGCAGGATAAATAGTGGCAAGTATCGCAAGCACAAACGTAACAATCACTGTAATACCAATGTCTTCAAGTACTAATTTACTTGGTAAAAACTCTATAAAATAAACGCCCTCAAGCGGATTGGCTCCAAATAATTGGCTTATCCACGTAAAAAGCTCACTTATATTAAGCGCTAATACCACGCCAATTAGTGTCCCTAGTGCCACGCCTACAAATGCTTGCATTAAGCCTTGCATTACAAAGGTGGCTAAAATAGTACTGTCTTTCGCGCCCATGGTTTTTAAAATTGCGATATTGCCTTGTTTTTCGCGTACTTCCATCACCAAGGACGATACAATATTAAAACTGGCTACCGCTATAATTAAAAACACCACAATATAAACAATGGTACGCACCATTTGAATATCTTGATAAAGGCTGCCTTGGGTTCTAAACCAACTAGAAATATACACGTAGTCGTCAATAGTTTGGCCCACTCTTAGCGCTATTTGATGCGCCGAAAACACATCATCAACACTTAAACGCAGCCCTGTTACTTGGGTTTCATCGTAACCCAATGTTTGCTGTGCTTTGTTAAGATGTATAAATGCAGCGGTACTATCAATCGGTCCGCCCATTTCTATAACACCTGCAAGGTTAAGTGTTACGCGTTTAGGCGCTAATAATGATTGACCTTTTTGACTAATTTGCGGAATAAGTAATGTAATGTTATCGCCTACTTTAGCGTCTAACTGTTTTACTATTTGTTTACCTAAAATTACATCGTCAAGGCCTAGCTGGCTGACTAATTTACCACTGGTAAACTGATTTACCGCCGATACATTACTCTCTAGCGATGGCTCTACACCTCGAATTTCTATCGCTTTTAGCTGGCTTTTATATTGCGCCATCCCATTCACTGCAATAAATGGCGCAGCCCCTGTTACATGCGGTTGTGTTTGTAAATCCTCAATTTTTTGCGACCAATTCGCGATGGGTCTACTTGGTGCTACATATTCAACCTGTGGCACAACACTTAGTAATCTATGTACTAGTTGCTGCTCAAAACCATTAATTACCGACAGCGCCACAATTAAAACCGCGACACCTAATAAAATACCAATAGTGGACGCTTTAGCGATAAAACTAACAAAGCCGTTTTTTTCATCTTTGTGGCCTGAATAGGCTCTAAAACGTTTACTTAAAAATGCACTAAGCAACATGCTGCGACTCTTTAATAGCTAGTTTTCCATCGTCTAAATAAGCTATTTTGCCCAGCTTATCGGCAAGTTCTAAATCGTGTGTAACTACCACAAAACTGGTGTTTAAGCTTTGGTTAAGCTCATTAATTAAATCGTAAATTTTAATCGCATTTTGTTTATCTAAATTACCGGTTGGTTCATCAGCAAGCACAAGCGCAGGTTTTGTAACCAGTGCACGGGCAATAGCCACGCGTTGGCGCTCTCCACCAGAAAGCGCAGACGGTTTATGCGAGCTGCGATGTGCAAGGCCTACTTTTTCGAGCATATCGAGCGCTTGAGCTTTGGCTTCTTTTGCACTCAAGCCTTTAATTAATAATGGCATAGCCACGTTTTCGACTGCGCTAAACTCCATTAATAAGTGATGAAATTGATAGATAAAGCCCAAGTTTTGGTTTCTAAATGCGGCTTGCTCTGTTCGCGAAAGTTTTGCAACTTCTTGGTTTTTAATTTTAGCGCTACCTGAGCTTGCGGTATCTAATGTGCCAAGTATGTGTAAAAGCGTACTTTTACCAGAGCCAGAACTCCCTACAATAGCGAGCATTTCACCTTGCTGCAGCGCTAAATCAACACCTTTTAATACTTCAACTTGGTTGCTGCCATCTTGATAAACTTTACTTAAATTTTCACAACTAATTACTAAATCATTCATAACGTAATACCTCTGCTGGTTTTACTTTTGCGGCTTTACGCGCAGGATATAAGGTAGCTAAAAAGCTCATAGCAATACTGGCAAACGCTATTATTACTAAACTCAAAATATCAAATTTTACCGGAAGCTCTATACCTGCCAATAAGTTTAAGCCCACTAATGCAAGTAGCTCATTTATATATAAACTAAATATTACACCTAAAAATGCGCCTATTGCTGTACCAATTACGCCGTTATATAAGCCTTGCACCATAAACACTTTTTGCACTTGCGAAGGCGTTAAACCTAACGTTTGTAGTATGGCCACTTCACCTTGTTTTTCGCTTACCATCATGGTTAATGCCGATACAATATTAAATACAGCCACCAATACAATGAGGGCAAGCAACATAGACATAATGCGCTTTTCCATAGCAACGGCTGCAAATAGAGTACCTTGGGTACTGCGCCAATCACTATAATTATGATCTTGTAAAATACGCTGGCTTGCTTCAATAAACTCATCTAGTTCGAAAGGTTCGTGCAATGAAACACTTAAATTTGGGGCAGTGTTTTTATCCAGCTTTAATACCCGTTGTAGTGAAGCGCCACTTGTAAACGCAAGTGCCATATCTATCTCAGATCCGGTTTCGTATATTGCGGCCACTTTAAATAAACGCTGGCTGGGTACTCGCCCAAGAGGTGTATATGTTGAAGCATTAGGCATAATAACGCGAAGCTTATCACCCACGCTAACGCCTAATTTACGACTCAAATAACGGCTTATAGCAATGTTGTAATTTTTGTTTAATACAGTTTTCCAATCGCCTTGCACTATTTTATCGGTAATTTTATACAAAGACCCGCTGTCGTTATAAAGGCCTTGTAGTAAAACGCCGTGCAAGTCTTTATTCGTTTGCAAAATAGCTTCGCCGTGGCGATATAAGCTTACATGATCAACATAAGGAGATTGTTCGAGGTCGGTTTTAAGGGTGCCCATTTGGGTGGCAGTGTGTTTACCTGCGCTAACTTCAACATGCGGAATAAGTCCAAGCATATTGGTTTTTAGGCTATTTTCAAACCCGTTCATTACACTGCTTACCGTAAATAATGCCATTAAACCAATAGCGATACCGGCAATAGAAAAAAACGAAATAAACGATATAAACGCATTTCCTTTAGAGGAGCGACTATATCTAAGCCCTATAAATAAGCTAACCGGTTGAAACATATTATTTTTAACACTTATCGTAAAAGTATTGAGCAATAGTAGCACGAAAAAAGTGCCTTTGGGTATGGCGTAAAATGTAAGAAATAATTTAAAAATCTGATACTTGGCTATATTTACAGCAATACATGCTTAACCATTAATTCGCGATTAAGCTTTCAGCCCTTTAACTAAATAATCGAGCAATACCCGTACATTAGTCGCCACAAACTGCCTTGGTGGATATACGCCCCATACCCCTTCTTGCTGTGGTTGATAGGGTGTTAAAATAGGCACCAATTGCCCTGAGTTAATTTCGTTTTCAATGTAGTAGTCTGGGAGTTGTACAATACCGAGCCCCTTTTTTGCGCCATCCACCAGCGCCCAACCACTATTACACTGTAGCCGCCCTGCTATTTTAATGTGTTTATCGCGCCCATTTTCGTTTACGCGCCAGTAGCTACTATTCCCAATTAAACATTCATGGCTGTTTAGCTCGCCTAAAGTATGCGGCTCACCAAATCGCGTTAAATACTGCGGTGCAGCGCACATAATAAAACGCCGCGCACTTAACCTACGCGCTTTTAAGCTCGAATCTTTTAAATGCCCTAACCTTATGGCTAAATCAAATCCGCCCTCTAATAAGTTTTCTTGCTCGTTACTTAGTGTGGCAACAACTTCTACCTCGGGATGCTCCTTCATAAAATTATGCACTATGGGCATAATAAAGCTCTCTCCGTACATAACTGGTGCTGTGAGCTTTATTTTACCTTTAGGCGTACTTTGTTGCTGAGCAAGGCCTTGAGTTGCCTCGTCCATAGCGTGTTGTAAGTGCTTTATTTGATGTAAGTACACTTCACCTTCTTTAGTTAAAACCACTTTACGAGTAGTACGAGTTAAAAGCTGGGTATTTAAACGTTGCTCAAGCGCCGTAACATGGCGGCTAATATGCGCAACCGAAAGCCCAAGCATTTTTGCAGCCGCAGTAAAGCTGCCCTCTTCACCAACCGCTATAAACTCATCAATTCCATCCCAACGTGCCATTATTACTATACTGTAAAAGTGTTTTAATAAAATTGAGATTATCATTATTTGAGAAACAAATACAATAAGCCCATCACCCAAGCAAATTGGGTCTACAATTATTTTTTAATAGCCAGTTAAAGGAAATAAAACACATGTCTGAATTTATTAAATCAAAAGCTGCCATTGCTTGGGGTCCTAATCAACCACTTAGTGTTGAAGAAGTTGATGTGATGATGCCTAAAAAAGGCGAAGTTATGGTAAAAATTACCGCTACAGGTGTGTGTCATACTGATGCATTTACATTATCAGGACAAGATCCTGAAGGCATATTTCCTGCTATTTTAGGTCACGAAGGCGCTGGTGTTGTCTATGCAGTTGGCGAAGGCGTAACGAGTGTTGAAGTGGGGGATCATGTTATTCCTTTATACACTGCAGAATGTGGCGTATGTAAAATGTGTACTTCAGGTAAAACTAACCTGTGTTCAGCCGTGCGCGAAACACAAGGTAAAGGCCTAATGCCAGACGGCACTACACGCTTTTTTAAAGATGGCCAACCAATTTATCACTACATGGGTACATCAACGTTCTCTGAGTACACTGTATTGCCAGAAATCTCACTTGCTAAAGTAAATAAAGAAGCATCACTAGAAGAGATTTGCTTACTAGGCTGTGGTGTAACAACGGGCATGGGCGCAGTTACCAACACAGCTAAAGTAAAGCCTGGCGACACTGTTGCTATATTTGGCTTAGGCGGTATTGGTTTGTCTGCGATTATTGGCGCAAAAATGGCTGGTGCAGGTCGTATTATCGGTGTTGATATAAACACCACTAAATTCGATTTAGCTACAAAACTAGGTGCTACTGATTTAATTAACCCAAAAGATTTCGACAAGCCAATTCAAGAAGTTATTGTTGAAATGACAGATGGCGGCGTTGACTACTCGTTTGAATGTATCGGTAATGTTGACGTAATGCGCTCAGCGCTTGAGTGTTGCCACAAAGGTTGGGGTGAGTCGGTCATTATTGGTGTGGCAGGTGCAGGCCAAGAAATATCAACCCGTCCGTTTCAGCTGGTAACTGGGCGTGTATGGCGTGGTAGTGCATTTGGTGGCGTTAAAGGCCGTTCACAACTCCCTGAAATTGTTGAGCGTTACATGGCAGGTGAATTTGCTCTTAGCGACTTTATTACTCACACAATGAGCCTTGAAGATATTAACGAAGCGTTTGATTTAATGCACGAAGGCAAAAGTATTCGTACAGTCATTCATTACTAATAAACTGCATTCGTAAAATAGCTTATTAATAAGCCGTAATACTTTTAAGTTTACGGCTTTTAAGGATTAAGTATGTTAGAAAATATCTCAAGTGTAAAAGTGTCTGGCGGTTGGCATAAGCAATATACTCACAGCTCGCAAAGTACACATTGCACTATGCGCTTTGCCGTATTTTTACCACCTGGCGCAAGTGAAGCAAATAAAGTACCGGTACTTTATTGGTTATCGGGATTAACCTGTACCGACGAAAATTTTATGCAAAAAGCCGGTGCATTTAAAAAAGCAGCAGAGCTGGGTATTGCTATTGTAGCGCCTGACACTAGCCCGCGTGGCGAAAACGTACCCAATGAAGACAGCTACGACTTTGCACAAGGCGCAGGCTTTTACGTAAATGCCACGCAAGCTCCTTACAACACCCATTTTAATATGTACGATTATGTTGTTAGTGAATTACCAGCATTGATAGAGCAACATTTTCCGGTAACAGGTACAAAAGCAATTAGTGGTCACTCTATGGGCGGGCACGGTGCATTAATGGTCGCACTTAAAAACCCGACTGCTTTTGTAAGTGCCTCGGCTTTTAGCCCTATTGTAAATCCGATTGAATGCCCTTGGGGTGTAAAAGCATTTACTGGTTATTTAGGAAATGATAAAGCGCTTTGGAAGCAATACGACAGCTGCGAGCTGATGAAAAACGCAGAGCAAGCTCATTACTTACCCATGTTAGTGAGTCAAGGTGATGCCGATGGTTTTTTACAAGAGCAACTTAAGCCAGAAAACTTAGTCGCTATTGCTGATAAAAAAAGCTACCCGCTTACACTTGAAATGCAAGCAGGCTACGATCATAGCTACTTTTTTATAAGCAGCTTTATTGACCAACACTTATTATTTCATCATCAGTTTTTAACTGCTTAGCCTCATTAGTGTGTAGAGATGACTTTTCTACCTCTACACACTCTTTTAGACTTTTAGTGACCTGCCTACATACTTGCGTAGTAGTGCTTTCCCCTTTAACTAGGCTAACAAGAGCCGAATCTATCTTTAATCCCATATCAGTAAAGTTAAATCCGTTTTTATCTGTAGGTACTGGCTCTAGTGGGTTTTTATAAGGTGTTGACTGCGCCGGGCTAATACTATTTTTATCATTACGCGCCTGAGATTGTGCTTGCCCATCAATAATAGCGCCCGCAACTGTACAGCCAGAAAGGCAATAAAAAAACAAAAGTACAATAATTGTTTTCATCATTCATCCTTAACAAAATATTACCTAAATTGTATACGTTTTTTATTGTAACTCTGTAAAAAAATGTAAGTATTACTACCTAAAATCATTTATAAACTTTCTTGTAACACCCACCAGCTGCAATATAAAAAATGGCGACCCTAAATAACCTAAAATTTTATTAATGGTAGGTTGTAAGTGTTCTGTGAGAAGTTCAGGAAATAAAAAAGCAAAAACAGATAACCCAGCGCAAAATAGTAACGCTGTTTTTTCAAGTTTAGTGGGTGTGATTAATGTTTTATTTAAAGGCAAAAGGTTCACATAGGTGTCTTTTAGGTATGATAAAAGAATACGGGGCTTTAAAACTCAGATCAAATTAACTATCGCGTAAAATAGTAATAAAAACATGTAAAAGTTTCCTCAATAATTTTTATTAAACTCAGCTTCCTACAATAAACCATTGATTATTAGTTATTTATGCAATGGCCCACTGTTTGCTTATTATTAACAAAATTAACCCGCATAGGCTCAATAATGGAAATTGATTTACAGTGGAATGAAATCATCGATAACTTAATACATTTAGGTATTGCATACCTACTTGCGCTACCTATGGCTTACGACAGAGAGCGTAGCCATGATGGTGCAGGCCTTCGTACCTTTCCACTTGTTGCTGTTGCATCGTGTGGGTATGCATTAATAGCGATGTCGGTTTTAGATGGCGCAGAAGCTCAATCTAAAATGTTGCAAGGCATCATTACTGGCATTGGTTTTATTGGCGGTGGCGCAATTTTGAAAAATAACAAATCAACCTCCGGTACAGCAACCGCAGCCAGTATTTGGAATATGGGCTTAATTGGTATAGCTGTAGCCTATAGCCGTTACGAAATAGCCATTTTGCTCGCCATTATTAATTTTATAACGCTAAGGTATGTAAAAAAGTTTAAGTGATAATTAGCTGTATCATTACAAGTAATGCGAGCAAATATTGGTCGTATTACGTGTGTATAATCACTGGCAAAATATAAATATACGATTTCAATTTGATACAATATAACATATAATAAATACAGTTTTAAATCACTCTATATAGCTCTCTTATGTCGCTACCTTCAACCGATAACCGCTTACATCATATTGATATATTACGGGGCATTATAATTATATTTATGGTTATTGACCATGGTATGTATTATTGCCTTAATTACTCAGTTACCGATCCGATGACCATTCCAGGGACTGATCCCGTTACCTTTTTTACGCGTTTTGTTTCTCACTTTTGCGCACCACTCTTCGTATTCTTAGCAGGTCTATCTGCGGCTATAACAGAGCATAAATATGTATCCACTAAAGCATTTTCACAAAGCTTGATTATTCGTGGTTTAGTGCTAATTTTGTTTGAATTTACTATTGTTTCGTGGTCTTGGAGCTTTAACCCACTATACCCAATGCTATACGCACAAGTTATTTGGGCTATCGGCTGGGGCTTTGTTATTTTAGGACTGCTGCGTTTCCTGGGCATTTATGCCATTTTTGTAGCAGGCTTATTACTCGTGTTTGGGCATAATTTATTTGATGGAACAAGCTTTGAGCCTAATACATTTGCACATACTGCTTGGTCTATTGCACATCAAAAAAATGTACTTGATCTCCCTTTTGATTTTCAAATTAGAACAACCTACCCAGTTGCCCCTATTGTTGGCTTAATGGCATTGGCATATTGCGCTGGTGTTTATTACAAAGCGCAACAATACAGTAAAAAAGTGATGAATCACGCATTGTTATTAGGGGTTACTTGCCTTGCGCTTTATGGCATTTTACGTGGGTTTAACTTATACGGTGACATGTCACAGTTTGCTATACATACAAGCTCATTACTCACTGTTATGTCGTTTCTAAACCCAACAAAGTATCCGCTTTCGCTTCAGTTCATGTTACTTACAGTTGGCCTTGGGCTTATTTCTTTAAAGGCATTAAGTGGTTTAAAAACCGATTTTTCGCATAACTTTTTACAAGTCCTGGGTAAAACAAGTATGTTTTCATACCTTGTGCATTTGTATTTATTACATGCTATTGCTTGGTTACTTATACCTATTCTTGGCTTTAATTTTAGCGATATGACCTACGCAGATACGCTCGTTGGTTTGCCTGAAGGTTATGGCATGAGTTACACAGCAACACTTTTATTTATAGCCGTTGTAATAGGGCTAACAACCCTACTCGCTAAGCGATACATTGTTTGGAAGCGAAGCCACAAACATAGCTTAATTGCTAAATATATATAGCGTTTATACAAGTTAGCACAAAATAATAGACATTAAAAAAGGCGCTTAAAAAGCGCCTTGCTAACAAGTATGTGTGCTTAAAACATATCTTGATAGGAGTTTGTTGTGCTAAACGTAATTGCTTTTTCAAAGCCTGGTAACTGAATACTTTGCTCGTCTATTACAATGTCGTTGTCGTCAATAAGTCCGTCGCCAAAGCGATAAATAAGCTCGTACTGGCCTAAATCAGCTTGCGTTTGATACGTTTTCTGCGAAGCGCTAACCACACTATTTTTCTGTGTGTAACTAGTCATAACATCATCGCCATGGCGCTTAGCAAGCATTTGCATTGTTACTTTTGGTGAAAGTACAGTCGCTGTTGCATTATTACCGCCAAAGCCTTTTGAATTTATAAAAGCAATATCCATATCAGCGCACTCGTAATGGCTATTACGAATATCAAGATGGTCGCTATAAACATCATCAGCCACTTTATCAATAGTGGTAATACCCGGCATAATATTATGACTAAATATGCCTAACGCAATCGCTAACTGGTCACCACTTGCAGGTGCAATAGTATGGCCAACATACGCTTTTGGCGCTGTTACTTTCCAGTTATCAATAGCAAACGTTTGCGCTACTTTATGATAAATCAAAGACTCTGTTACACGGTTTTGCGGTGTACTAGAACCATGAGCTAAAATAAAGCTACGTTCTTGCAGTGCTTCTTTACCTAATAAGCTGCTAGCAAGTGCAGCTGATTTTGCCATTGTAATATAGTTACCAGGTCCAGGTGATGTAATCGACTTTTTAACGCCATCTGCATTTACAAACACATCCGGTACGCTGCCCATAATATCAGCGCCCAACTCAAGGGCTAAAGCATCATCCATTAAAATAGCAACTTGCGCGCCTTCACCTAATGTAAAGCCACAGTTATCGCCAAATGGGCGACTGCTAGTACGGTAATCTGGTTCTTCATCATTTGATAAGTTATCTAAACGGCGCAAACCTTCAACGTTTGCAAGTGCACTCATGTTACCAAAGCCTTCTACAACTTCTGGTGTAATAGCGCACTCAACACTTGCGACAACCGCAACGCGTGTGCGCCCTGCTTGTATGTCATTAACCGCTGCACGTAAATTATATAAAAACGTTGCACATGCGCCCGAGGTCGAAAACGTAGTACCTACATTGCCCGTAACATAGGCATTAATAAAATCGGTAGACATTGTATTTAAGCCCAGTGCTAACTGCTTAGTGCTAACACGGTCGCCTTGTTGGCGCGCCTTTACTAAACCACCTAGGCCTTTGTCGTCCATTTGGCCAATTACCGATGCTGAATAGGTACCAATTTTATCTGGCTCTACGCTATTCATAATATGCTGCCAATCAAGCCCAGTTGATTTAATCGCATCTGTAGCTGCAAAAATAGTGGCTTGCAAACCACGAGGCTGATAGCGGCTGTTATACATAACTGATGGATCAAACCCAGTCGGAAATTGCCCAGCAGATTTAATTGGGTTATCGCGTGTTGAGTCATGCTTTACGTCTAAGTCGGCTGCAATAGTTACTTTAACTTTTTTGCCTTCAAGCTCTTCAACTTGCCAGCTAGCTGGAATAGGTGCAGGTAAGTCGCGAGCACGCGTTTCAAACACAATTGCGTTATCGCTTGATGCGGTTAGTGTCATTTTTTGCTGCCACGGTGTTGCGTCGGCATCAAAGTGTTCTTTTTCAATTTTACGAATAAGTGTACCAGCAATAATTTGCTCACCAAAGCGTGCTTCTATGTCGCTTTGCTCAACATTATTACCTTGTGTATCTTGTAATTGGCCGTTTATAACGCTTACTAGATTCATCAGTGTGGCGAGGCCTAAAAATGTTTCACTGCGATCTTGAGCATTTAAACTATCTAACACGATACGGCGATAACCTTGATGAAAAGAAGTACGGCCAGCGGCGTTAATGCCACCCATGCCTACTATAACGGGTAATGCTGTCATAATTTACCTTTTAGAAACGTGTTATAAGGAGAAGAGGCAGTTTAAATGGATTATGCACCACACATTGTGCTTTAATAGCCAAATATTCAGCACAAAAGGCCAAAATGTACTGGTCGGAGCATTTATATGACTGATAAACACACTAATCCACCTCTAAACATTGCTATAGCGGTATATCCGCATTTATTAGTGACTAGTTTAACGCTGCCTATAGAAATGCTAAGAGCCGGCGAGGCCTTTGCTAAAGGGCATCTTGATAAGCAAAGCTTTAGGCCACTTGCTATAAATTTAGTGGCTAAAAGTGCTGAATCTATACCCTCCCGTGCAGGCCTTGCTATAAATCCTGATTGCATAACAACTAACGCGCCCTACAGCGATTTGATTATAGTGCCGGGTATTTGGCGGAACCCACGCCCAGTGGTGCGAACAAATCAAGAAATAGTTGATTGGCTAAGTGAAAGCTTTAGCGCAGGCAGCCATATAATTGGTGTCGGTACTGGCAACTGTTTATTAGCTGAGGCTGGCTTACTTGATGGCCACCCTGCTACCACCCATTGGCATTACGCCAAACAATTTAGCCATGACTACCCGCAGGTGCGCTTAAAGCCCGACTTTTTTATAACCCAATCAGAGCGCATGTATACCGTAGCAAGCCTTAATGCCCTTGCAGATGTTATCGTACATATTATCAGCCAGTACTACACAAAAGCCGCCGCGCAGCATGTAGAGCGTAATTTTTCGCACGAAATACGCAAACCCTACGAAGATCAACGCTATTTAGAAGGTGCAGTAGACCGCCACCCCGATGAGCTAATTGCGCAAATTCAATTTTGGCTAAAAACGAATTTAGCCACCGAGCTAAACTTGCAAGAAGTCGCTGCCCAATTTAGCTTAAGCTATCGTACTTTTACCCGCCGCTTTAGAGCCGCAACGAACCAAAGCCCTATTGAGTATTGGCAACAATTACGCGTAGAAGGTGCGAAAGAGTTATTAGCATCATCAAATTTATCAATTCAAGAAGTGGCTTTAGAAGTTGGATATAACGACCAAGGGCATTTAACCCGCGTGTTTAAAAAAGTATTAAGCCAAACACCCAGTGGCTACAGAAAAGTAGTTAGGAGAAAGTTGTTTGGCTAACCAGCGACGACACTCTAAATTGGCATTTTTTTATACATAAATTATACTCTTATCAATAATATAATTTACGCCATACCAAGGTAACTGCATGAGAGATAAACTTAGTAAGCACCTTTTCGATCCACAAAGCGATGCTTCTATTGAATCAAAGTTATTAAAGTTACTTTCACTTGTACGAAAACATTTAAGTATGGAAGTCGCGTTTATTTCAAAATTCACCAATACTGAGCGCGTTTTTAAAGTGGTAGATAACCAAACTACAAATACATGCGTATCAGTAGGTAATTCAGATCCAATTTGCGAAACTTACTGTAAAAAAATATCTGATAACGAGCTAGAACAAATAATCCCTAATACTCTTGAGCACCCAATAACCCGCAACATGCCAGTCACAGAAAAGCTAAATATTGGCTCTTATATTGGTGTACCCATTATTTTATCCACCGGAAAAGTTTATGGAACTTTTTGCTGTTATAAAACCGTATTAGACAATGCCCTGAACGACAAAGATTTGTCATTTCTTAGGCTCATTTCTGAAATAGCTACTGAGTTAATCGAAAAAAAAGTTCAGTCTGACATTTTAAATAATGAGTCAAAGTCGCTTATTGAAAATATTATAAAAACAAACGATATTACGATTTATTTTCAGCCCATATTTAATTTATCAACCAACCAACTTTCGGGTTATGAATCTCTGTCACGCTTTTTTATTGAACCCTATAAAACACCTGATATTTGGTTTAAAGATGCTGAAAAACTGGGTTTAGGAGAAGCATTAGAAATACTTGCTATACAAAATACATTACATTGCTTAGATCAATTTGATGAAAAAGCTTATATCACTATAAATACTTCACCTCAGCATATTTTATCAGGCTCAATAGACAAAGTATTACAAAGCATCGATTGTAATAGAATAATTTTAGAAGTGACTGAACATTCACCTATTTTAGACTACCAAGCGATGCGAACTGCACTTCAACCATTAAGAAGCAAAGGCGTAAGATTAGCTATAGATGATGTTGGAGCTGGCTATTCGTCTTTTCAACATATTTTAGAATTAGAGGCAGATATCATTAAGTTAGATATAAGCCTCACTCAAAATATAAATAAAGACAGTAGAAAGTTTTTATTAGCTAAAGCACTATGCGGATTTGCCAAAGCTATTAATTGCTCAATTGTAGCTGAGGGTATAGAAAATCAAGATGAATTAAACACACTAAGAAAACTAGGCGTTGATAACGTACAAGGCTATTTTATTGGGCGCCCAGCTCCTATTGAAGATGCCATCCAATATCAAACAATTACGCTATAATTAATAAACGCCACTTTTAGTGGCGTTCTGATTCGTTAAATTCTTTTCGATAATAGCGCTTTTGATAGTTTTTTACTTTAGTGTGTACGCCTTTGCTTAAGCTTTTAAATTTAGCCTCAAGTACGTCTACACCGTATAAAATACCGACCACCAGCACCGAGAGTTTTATTGCAGCCCCAAGGTTTTCTGTCGCTATCATCACGCCTATTGATGCAAGCACCCAAATGGTTGCAGCAGAGGTTACGCCAACTACCGCACCATCTTTTGCGAGCATAACGCCTGCCCCTAAAAAGCCAATACCTGTAATTATTTGCCCAACTACACGAGAATGATCTATTACATCCCCTTGTAAATTAAACGCAGTGGATAAAAACAAATACGTACCCAACGTTATTAGGGCTGATGTACGAATACCTACAGGCTTGCCGCGCAACTGGCGCTCTATACCAATAATGGCACCGCAAAAAGCCGCAGTACCAATAGCTGCCCACGAATACGGGGCTACATCAATTAAATCTAAAAAAGTCACTGTTAACCTTATATTTTATTAGCTATAGCCACCGCCGTTCTTAAACGTTGGCTACCAAACGCTGACATTTTACTAAAATCACTTCGTGCAATAGGTACATACTGGCAATCTATTGCGAGCTGTTTATCACTGCCCGGCTCACAAAACGGATCGTGAACATACACGCAGTGCTCATCAAGGTGCGTAACACACACCCAGTGTGGCGATTTTTTACCATCAAAACTGTATGTACTAATTAATAACAGCACACTAAAGCCTTTACTTAACCACTGCTCAATATGCTCAAGCTCTACATCTTTATACGTAAGCGGTATATTTGCTTGTGCAATACCATCTACAAATTGTTGATGCACGGTGGCAAGTACCACTTTTTTGTTTTCGTTACGTACGCCATCTAAAAACAAAGGCTCTGTGGTATTAACCATTACCTCGCTTTTAAAACCACGCTTATTAGCCCCAAGTGCCAAACCAAACGGATGGCAACCACCATGACCCGATGTCATAAAAATTGTGGTACCTTCACGCCAAAGTGCCAGCTCATGCGATTGGGTAAGCTCAGTTGTTGGCTCAAGTGCGCCCATTGCCATTAATAGTGCAGCAGGTCCGCACGTAAACTCAGTAGTTTGCTGATACCACGGCGTTAAACGCGCCACTTTTAACTCACTCGTTTGTCGAATATTTTTTTGCATTCGTAGTGCGTCACTGTGGTCATCGTAATAATCGCTATATTGGCCAAACACTCTGTAACCTAAGCTTTTATAAAGCCCTATCGCACCTTCGTTATTTACAGCCACTTCTAAACGAAGGTAAATACGCCCTCGCTCATACGTTTCTTTTTCAAGGCTAGTAAGCAATGTCTTTGCAACGCCCTTACCTTGCATTGTGGGTTTTACAGCAAGCGAATATAAACGCGCTAAACGAGTCCCTTTATGGCACCACACTAATCCATATCCACATACTTGCTCGCCATTTTGGGCAACGAGTAAAATACCGTGTTTTGCACTAAGCCAGCGTTTTAAACTACGCGGACTTAATTTATCGTTATTAAAGCAAGCGTTTTCAACGTCAATCAGTGCATTTAAATCACTACTAAGCGCCTTTCGAATAACAAGGTTGCTCATGTTATTACCCACGGCCTCGTGCTTCTAAGCGTTGTTTAAACTCATCCATAATGATCATGTATAGCTCGTCGCCTAAATAGCCGTCTTCTACCTTGTGATCAATACTTGGGTTGTCGTTTACTTCAAGTACATATGCTTTGCCTTGATGCTCTTTAACATCTACGCCATATAAACCCCTACCCACTGTTTTACATGCTTTTAATGCTGCATCTAACACCGCTTTTGGTAACTCAAAGGTTGGTAGAGTTTCAAAGCCGCCAGAGAAAAACCGTTTAGCGTCGTGGTTATAAATTTGCCAATGGTTACGCGCCATTAAATAGCGGCATGCATAAATTGCACGGCCATTTAACACACCCACTCGCCAATCATATTCGGTATACATGTACTCTTGTGCAAGCACTAATGCGCTATATTCAAACAGCTCTGTAAGCTTAGCGGCAAGCTCATCACGGTTTGAAACTTTAAACACACCTTTTGAGAACGACCCTTCAGGCATTTTTAAAACAAGCGGATACGTAAACGCTTCTTCTAATTGCTCAAGCGTTTCATTTGCTTGATCAGCCACTACAACCGTTTTTAAACTTGGCACTTTTTGATAATTAAATGCATCGTGTAAATACACTTTATTACAACAACGTAAAATAGACTCAGCATCGTCAATAACCACTAAACCCTGGCTTTGCGCTTTGCTTGCAAGGCGATACGTTGGGTGGTCAATCGCTGTAGTTTGGCGAATAAATAACGCATCAAACTGGGCAATGTTATCAATTTCGTCAAAGCTTAATGCTTGTGCATAAATACCGTGTTTAGCAGCTGCTTTAATAAAACGTGCAATGGCGTCTTTGTCACTCGGTGGTACTTTTTCGTTATGATCAACAAGTATTGCCATGTCCCATCTAAAACGACGTTGCACAGAACTAATACGCCACTGCGTTTTAGTAAAGTTATCTAGCTTGGCTACAAATTCGCTGTACTGCTGCTCGCCTAAAGACGACATCGAGCCTTGTTGCAATAATCCTTGTTCATCAACAAATAAAATAGGCGCTGGGTATTGTTTAAATACCGACTTTGCCGCTTTTGATTGTAAATCGTTTTGGGCATTACCAAAGTAAAGTGTGCCATCTATTTGGCCCACATTTAACATAGGAGCTTGGCCACTACGAAGAGCATTAATGGTTTTTACACTGGGTAAAACTTGGTGCTTGCGCGCCTCTGCAAGTAATGAGCAATAGTAACCTTTGCTCAAGTATTGGCTTGAGTCGCACAGATTAATAATGCGTGTTTTTGGTTCGTTATGTTTTGGGTAATCACGTAAGTAGGTATTAAACGTAATTACATTTTCGAACGATTGAGCAAGCGTTTGCTCGTTGTTATCAACCACAATTAAGGTTTTAAACACGACTTTTCCTAGTTAAGTCAAAATATAAAAAGCATGCTTAGTAAAATACTAAGCATTATAAATAGAAACACCCATCGTACTAAGTGGGCATTGCGCGAATCACTTAATATGATGGGTGCTTTAACAGGTACCTACTGTACGAGTTAGCGCTTAAATTGCTTAAGCGACATGTGCTTTATATGCCCTTTTTTAAAAACGCACAAACGAGATATTTTTAGCGTGAAGATGAAAAATATTGATTAACTATATTTTCCAACTAATGCAGATTAAAATACGCAAAACAACACCTTATGAGAGTTAAAAATGTCGCTGCCTGCTTGCCCAAAATGCCAATGTGAATATGTTTACCAAGACCAACAACTGCTTATTTGCCCCGAGTGCGCCCATGAGTGGAACCCAAATACTACAAATGATGAAGACGCAATTTTAGTAAAAGATGCCAACGGCACTTTACTTAATGATGGCGATAAAGTGACCGTAGCCAAAGATTTAAAAATTAAAGGCAGCTCGCAAGTAATTAAAATTGGCACCAAAGCGGTCGTTAGAAGAGTGCTTGATAAAAAAGATCACGAACTTGATTGTAAAGTAGAAGGCATTGGCGAAATGATGGTAACAGCGAAATTTGTGAAAAAAGCTAATTCGTAGGTCGGATAAATGGCGAAGCCATGCCATCCGACGCGTAATAAAGGCCAAAGTTATTTCATTCAACAACAAACTTTTGTACAAAGCTAAAGTGTATTATGTTGCTATGGCTTTGTCGGATGGCGCTTCGCTTATCCGACCTACAAATAATTTATATCTTTTCGCCACACCAGTTATTCGTATAAATCCCTCGCTTTACGGCTCTGTGAAAACTTGAATAAGGCCAATCAACTATTCGACTAACTAGACCATGCTTTAACGGATTAAAATGAACATAGTTAACATGGTGCCAATAATCATTATCATCCCTGATGGTATGTTCCCAAAAACGGCGTTGCCAAATTCCTCGCTCATTTTTACGTTTTCTTGTTTGAGTTAAAAACTCTGTTTTTGGGAGTGATTTTGAAAATCGCTTTTTAATTTCTCGCCAGCGCCCAGAATAATCCGTATCGTTGTCTGGCAAGGTTAAAACCGCATGAAGGTGATCGGGTAGCACAACCCATGCATCTATATAAAATGGCCTTTGGAATTTAACAACGCGGATAGACTCTCTTAATAAATCAATATGCTCAACTAACAACGATTTATTACGGTCGAGCAAATTAACAGTAAAAAAATATGACCCTCCTTTTACATAATTCCGACGATATTGCATTGTATGTCCACTATATTATTAGATACCTATTAGATAAATAAAGCGTAAATTTAGGATATATACAACATTGGCGTAGGTCGGATAAATGGCAAAGCCATGCCATCCGACAATAGATTTATGAACAAAGGTAATAGTTTATCGTGTTGGTAATTAGGCTGGGTGTCCCCTAATTATTTATCTATTTGTAATTCTTTAGCTGCAGCAACTAATACATACATAGGGAATTGAAGAACTTCCTGCGATTTAACTATGACTCTTCTTGATGGTTCTCCTTTTTTGCACAGATTTTTATACACCACCCAAGAACAAGCTGCTCCTATGTTTTGTCAATTCCGTGTAAATTACAAAAATCCATAACACACATAAAATCAATTTGTTGATTGTTCGATTCTATATTTTGTAATTTATTGCCAAGATGATTTAGCATTTTTTCATGTGTATTAAATTGTTCCTGAGTTTTACGTTCCAACTCTTCTCTTTGTTCAATTTCCATTAAAAGAGTAGTAGCTAGCCTTTTAACATCAGAGTCTTGAGAAACTAACGGTGGTGGGTATTCACCATATTTGGTTAATGAAGGTACAACCTCATGAAACAACCATCTTTGGAAAGTTTTACCTGCAATAGTTTTATCACTAGATAAAACTCGATATAACCTAGGTTGTGTAACAAAAATTTCTTCATCATCAGAATACTTGCCACCTATGACTGGTTCCATAATATATTCATCTGAATCAAGCGCATTCAATTGCCCTTTAAGCACGTTCACCATAGATTTAGCGACATGATTTTCATTAATTTCACGATTTTCTTTATTTAACGTAATAAGTACGTCTCTTAAAGAAACATATAAAATATCATCTCTATGAAATGTTCTTATATCGCTAGAACCAGTTTCACCTGTATAGCAAACTTTGACTAAATTATTATTCATGTGCTTTAAATGAACTCCTAAATTGATGTAGTGAACTAGCAACTTACCGAACACCACTTTGGGGTTTTATAACATCCCAAAACGACGTGTATTACTTAGCCCAGTAATTCCACTAAATAACTTCAATGTAAACAAATGATTAGCCATGTTATAAAATAGGCTCTGTTGTTTTGCACCAAAACGACTTTTAATAGTGTTATGAGACAAAATTACCTTTGTCGGATGGCGCTTCGCTTATCCGACCTACATTTAAAGATTACATATTCACCACGTCAGGTATTAAAGCATTGACGTAGGTCGGATAAGTGGCGAAGCCATGCCATCCGACAATTAATTTATAAAAAAGCGTTTATTACTTTGGTATGGCTCTGCCAGCAAACGCTTCTCGTAAAAACCAAAGCTTTATAAGATCTCTACCACAACATATTCGTGGGCTTTACCTGCAATTGTTAACGTAATTTCATCATCAATCTGTTTATTTAGTAACTGCTTACCCATTGGTGCGCTGGGTGTTACTACAGCTATTGCGTGCTCTTTAACATTTACCGTTAAACCACCAGCTGCAGGGCCTAAATAAAACCATTTTTGGGATGCGTTATCATCTTCTAAACATACCAGCGAACCGATAGCTATTTTGTCGGTTGGTTTTTCATTAAAGGCAGGTTCGAACAATTCTATGCTTTTATAGCAATCGTTTACGCGCTGGGCTTGGCCTTGTGCTAAATAAGCGGCTTCGAGCCCTAGAGTATCGTATTTATTTTCGGCTATGTTTTCTTCATGTGTGGCGGTGTCGTGCGCAGTTTTTGCCGCTACTTTTGCTGTTGTAAGCTGCGCTTCTAGCGCAAAGCGAAGATGTTCGATAACGTGGGTTTTATTCATGGGGATTAGTACAATACAGGCAGTAAAAATAAGGCAGTTAGTTTAACATTTTTGCTAGGCTTAAAACCATTGTTTTAAACCCCCGCAAGTTTGGTGGGAATACTAGCGGGGCTTAAATTAGCATTAAACAAGCAAAGAGCTGTTGGTTGGTGCAGCTCTTTGCTTGTGCTTTATTAAAACCTTATGGCATATCTAATAATGTCTGCGTGTGGGCATCTACTTTAACTTCGTAGTTTTTAGCGCTTAAGCCCAATAGCTCTGGCAAAGTTGCCGCTATACAAATAGACGAGAACGTACCCACTACAATGCCGGTAAATAATGCTATAGCAAAGCCTTGCAGTGGTGCGCCTGCAAGTAACCAAACGCTCGCAACCGTCGCAAGTGTGGTACCCGACGTTATTAAGGTGCGCGTTAGTGTGCTTTTAATCGCATTATTAATAATAGTCGCTGGGCTAAGTATATTATTTGATTGAACACGTAAAAGCTCACGCACTCTATCCCCTACTATTATTGAGTCGTTAAGTGAGTAACCAATAATAGCCAGTAAACTTGCCAGTACGGTTAGGTTAAATTCAATTTGTAATAGTGAAAATAACCCAAGTACGAGTATTAAATCGTGCACTAGCGCTACCACAGAGCCAACGGCTAATCGCCATTCAAAACGCACTGCAAGGTAAATCATTACCGCAATCATTGCAGAAAACATTGCTAAACAGCCTTGATCAAATAACTCATCGCCCACTTGTGAGCCAATATAAGCTGACGATAATACCTGTGCGTTTATATCATCGTTTTGTGTAACAGCGCTTTGCCAATCAAGGCTATTAGCTGTTGTTGATGCACTTGGCGCTTCTCTTAATTGAAAATGAATATTACCTTGCGCGGTTAGCTCAAACTCACCGTTGTGATTTTTAGCAATAAACGATTGAAGCTCTTTTAGTTCAACACTTTGGCTGGTTGTAAACTCAGTTAAATAACCGCCGGTAAAATCTAGGCCAAAATTTAGACCTTTTTGCGTAAGCGTAAATACGGATAGCAGCACTAAAATGGCACTTAAAAGCATACCCATAAAGCGTAAACGTGTGCCCTTTTCACCTTTCAAAAAATAATTAAGCATGTGCTTTTTCTCCTACTTTTTTACCCATTTTTAAATACAACGTTTGGCTTAATATTTTTGATACGTACACACCTGTAAATACAGACGTTAAAAGCCCCAGTGCGAGTGTAATGGCAAAACCTTTAACGGGCCCATAGCCTATGCCGTATAAGATAAGTGCGGTGATCATGGTGGTTATATTGGCATCAAATATTGTATTTGCGGCTTGTTTATAACCCTCTTGAATAGCTTGATATGGTGCACGGCCTTGGCGGCGTTCTTCTTTAATGCGTTCAAATATTATTACGTTAGTGTCTACCGCCATACCTATGGTTAGCACCAGGCCAGCGATACCCGGAAGCGTTAACACAACCCCTGGTAATAATGACATTAAGCCCACAAGCGACGTTAAATTTAATATAAGTGCCACGTTTGCAATAAGGCCTAAACGACGATACCAAAGCGCCATAAATGCAAGGGTAATACCCATACCTAACATAAGCGCGGCTAAGCCATTACTAATATTTTCGCTGCCGAGGCTTGGCCCTATTGTTTGTTCGTGCACAATTGTAACGGGTGCTGTAAGCGAGCCTGCACGTAGTAATAATGCCAGATCGGCTGCCGCTTGTTGGCTTTTCATATTGGTAATACTAAAACGCGAACTTAAATGCTGAGCAATATTGGCAACGTTAATAACTTCGCTTTTTTTAACTACTTCGCCTTTAGCATTTTGAGAGTACTCAGAGTAAACCGTCGCCATTGGCTTACCAATATTGGCTTTTGAAAACGCCGACATTGCATCCCCGCCTTGGCCGTCTAGGCTTAGTTGTACCAATGGTTTACCCCAATCGTCGCGGCCTATGTTTGCATTATTAATATGATCGCCTGTAAAAATTGGCACAGGATCGAGCTTTATGGTTCCGCCCGATTGCATATTAAATGTTTGCCCGCCAATTTCTTTTAATTGATAAAAACCAAGCGATGCTGTTGCACCAATAATACGTTTTGCTTCGGTTGGATCTTGCACGCCTGGTAGCTCTATACGAATGCGGTGCTTTCCTTGGCGCTGTGTTACCGCTTCGGTAATGCCTAACTCTTCAATACGTGAACGAAGGGTTGTGAGTGTTTGCCCCATTACTTCTTTATCAAAGCTGCTGCGGCCTTGCTCCGAATAACTAAATTTGGCAGTTTTAACGCTGCCGTTATTGCTTGTTACAACGGCTAAATTAGCAAACCGGCTTTGTAGCTCTTCAATAACGGGGGTTAACTTGTCTGTTGCATTAGGCAATGCGTTTATTTCAAACCCGTGCTGAGTTTGCTGCGCTTTTACGCCATGTGCTTTTTGCTTAATAATGATTGATTTAGCTTGTTGATACGCACTGACTAACTGCTCATCAACGGCTTTATCTAAATCTACGTCTAATACAAATAGCACACCGCCATTTAAATCAAGGCCCAGCTTTATTGGTGATAAACCAAAATTTTGTAACCATGTAGGGCTGGTTGCATGCTCAACAATTTTAACTTGCGTGTTTGGATATTGCGCTTTTATAGCCGCTTGTGCCTGAGCGCTTTTAGTTGGCTCGTTTAAAAGTACATTAATAGTTGATTGCTTATCTAAACCCTGCTCAACCTCTAACCCTTGGTTATTTAAAAAAGTAACTAGCGTTTTAGTGCTCGGTAAAGATTGCGTTTCACTGTGCGGAGCAGCACTGATGTGCAACCACGATTTATTTGGGTATAAATTTGGTAATGCGCTGATAGCTAATAAAACCAATACTATTAGCATGGCTATATAGCTTAATTTGAACTTAGCCGTAGACGGTTTTTTGTCTTTTTTAAAACTTAACATGTTGAATCCTTATTGCCAGCAAAGCTAGCAACGTACTTTTTAAAAGCACAATTAATCTGCAGGCTAAAACTTTAAAAGTTAAAACCTAATAAAATTAAATAAGGAAAATTAAGCGTGGTAGGTAGTTACAGCTCTGTAGAGTAAGTTAACGTCTTTCCAGCCACTCAAGCGCGACTTTTTACTATTAGTTACAAGCGTATACCAAGGCTGTATAGGATTAATCGCTCTTGGCCGTAAGAATATATGCCTAACAAGATTTTGAGCAAAAAATTCAAAAACCACATCGTATTCTGGTTCACTTTGAACAGTGTGCAAAAACAGTGATGAATTATTGGCAGTTAACCGTGGTTGGTGCGCGTCAAAATCGGTTTGATGAGTTTTTTTATGCTGCGCAGTATCTACAGACTTACTAATAGGCTGTATTTTAGTTAAATCGCCAATATCAATAAGCGAAACCTGCGTACTAATATTGATATTTAAATTTTGTGAGGCGCCCATAGCATTGCTCTGCACACTAAAAAGTGCAGCAAGTAGCAAAAAGGCAGTTAAAAACACTCTAAATTTAAACATTCACGTTTTAAAACTAAAATAAGGGATGCGTAGTATATAAGGGCAAGCATTTAAAATACAATGCTTATTAATTAAGTATTTAGTTTTAACAGAGATCACTAATGCGCCCCAGACAAAGCACAGAAAAACGCCCCGACGCCATGAATTTACGCCAAAGTGTAAAAACACTATGGCCCTACCTTACAAAATTTAAAGGCCCTGTTTTTATCGCACTTATGGCGCTTATAGGCGCAAAAGGTGCCACTTTGTTAATGCCTTGGGCGCTTAAAGAAATAATAGACTCGGTAGATAAGTCGATTAACCCACTGTTAGTTATCCCCGCTTTATTGTTATTGATGTACGGTGCACTGCGTTTTGCTAGCGTGTTTTTAGGTGAAATAAGAGATGCTGTATTTTCTCGCGTAACCGAGCACGCAATGCGTGATATTGGTTTAAAGGTATTTAAGCATTTGCACTCACTTGAGCTGGCTTTTCATTTAGATAGGCAAACTGGCGGTATTAGCCGCGATATAGAACGCGGTACAAGTGGGTTAAGCTTTTTAATGCGTTTTTTAATGTTTAACATTGTGCCTACTTTATTTGAAATACTTACCGTTGCGATTATTTTTGGCACGTTGTTTTCTGTTTGGTTTGCGCTGATTACATTATTGGCAGTCGCCATTTATATTACCTTTACTATGGTGGTTACTCAGTGGCGAAACCGCTTTATTAGAGAAGCAAATGCTGCCGACAATAAAAGTAATACCCGCGCAATAGACAGCCTGCTTAATTATGAAACTGTAAAATATTTTAATAATGAGCAGTTTGAAGCCAAAACGTACGACACCTTTTTAGCAAACTGGGAAAAAGCCCGTTTAAAAAATAGAATGTCGTTGCTCGCCCTCAACTCAGGCCAAGCACTTATTATTGCCTGTGCTATTACCGCGTTAATGTGGTTGGGCTCAACCGAGGTAGTTGCAGGTACGCTTTCTATTGGTGAACTAGTGATGATCAACGCGTATATGATTCAATTGTTTTTACCGCTTAACTTTTTAGGCTTTGTGTACCGCGAAATAAGACGCGCGCTAACCGACCTTGAAAACATGCTTGGGTTACTTAACAAAAAACCACAAATAACCGATGCACTTAATGCTAAAGAACTCAATATTAGCCAAGGTGAAATAACATTTAATAATGTAAGTTTTAGTTACGATGCGCATCGCCCTATTCTTAATAATCTTAGCTTTAGTGTTAAAGCAGGCAGCAAAGTAGCTATTGTTGGTGCCAGTGGGGCTGGTAAAAGCTCATTGGCTCGACTGCTTTATCGTTTTTATGATGTAAGCGCCGGTGAAATTAGTATTGATAATCAAGCAATAAACTCAGTAACACTTAATAGTTTACGAAAAGCCATTGCAATAGTGCCGCAAGACACCGTGCTGTTTAACACCACGATTCGTGAAAATATCGCTTACGGCAGACCATCAGCAAGCGATGCTGAAATTGACGAAGCCATTGCTATGGCGCATTTAAAAGACTTTATAGGCACACTTGATAAAGGCGATAAAACACTGGTTGGCGAGCGCGGTTTAAAAGTATCAGGCGGCGAAAAACAGCGTATTGCCATTGCCCGCGCTATTTTGAAAAAATCCCCTATTTTAATTTTTGATGAAGCAACATCTGCACTCGACTCTCATTCTGAGCAAGCAATTCTCGCAGCAATGCGTGAAGTTGCCAGTAACCATACGAGTATTGTTATTGCTCATCGGTTATCTACTATTACCGATGCAGACACCATTATTGTGCTCAAAGCCGGACAAATTATTGAGCAAGGTAAGCACGATGAGTTACTTACACTCGCCGGAGAATATGCCCGTATGTGGGAGCTTCAGCATAAAAAGTAAATAGAGTGTAACCCCTCTTAGCTCGGATACTTTTAAGTATTCGAGCTAAATAAAGCGTTTATAGAACCTATTAGCCTTTCTCTTTTCTCCTATATTAGCTTTATCGAGCACTGTGGTGATTCACCTCAAAAGATTTGTTTGTCTGATTAATATCAATAACAATCGATAAGTTAAATATTCGTAACAATAAAAATGATTCACTGCTGCTTTAATTCAATCAGTGATACTCAGGAGTAAGTAATGAAAAAGAGTTTAATTGCCGCAGCATTAGCTGCCACATTTATTACAGGTTGTTCAGAGCCGCAAACAACAAAAATAGACGAGCAACAACCTAAAGTAACTACAGCAACAGTGACAGAAAAAGCAGAGTTAGGTAGTTTTGGTGTTGATCTAACAGCTCGTAACGAAGCCGTGAAACCAGGCGATGACTTTTTTATGTATGCCAGCGGCACGTGGTATGACAACTACGAAATGCCTGCAGATAAAACCCGCTATGGTGCATTTTCTGGATTAGCTGAGCGCAGCGAAGGCGATGTTAAAGCTATTATTGAAGAAATAGCCGCACGTAAAGATTTAAACGCAGAAGAAAAACTCGTTGCTGATTTTTACAATGCGTATATGGATACCGAAACACTTAATAAACTCGGTGTAGCGCCTATTAAGCCATTGTTAAGTGAAATTAGTGATATAGCGTCAACTGACGATTTAGCTGAGATGTTTGGTAAGTCTTGGTTAACCGGTAATAAAGCCCCTTTTGGCGGCGGTATGTGGTTTAATCGCCTAGACCCTAATAAATATGAAATGTCACTAGGTGCTGGTGGTTTAGGTTTACCAGATCGTTCTTACTACCTTGAAGACGCTGAGCGCTTTGTAAAAACCCGTACAGCTTATGTTGCTCACATTGCTGACATGCTTGAGTTTGCAGGCACTGAAAATGCAACTGAGCGCGCTCAAGCTATTCTTGACCTTGAAACCAAAATTGCACAAGGACACTGGCCTCGTGAAAAGCGCCGTAATCGCGACTTAACCCTAAACCAAGTTGAACGTGCCGATTTAAGCACTGCTTATCCTGGCTTTAACTGGGATTTATATTTTGCGCAAACAGGTTATAAAGTACCTCAGTTAAATGTATCTCAGCCTGAGCCAATAAAAGCGATGATTGAGCTAATCAATCAAGAAGATATTGCAGTATGGAAAGACTACCTAACGTATCACGCTATTAGCGGTAACGCAGGTTTACTATCAGAGGACGTATTTAATACTAACTTTGCTTTTTTTGGTAAAGAACTAAACGGACAGCAAGAGCCTCGCCCTCGTTGGAAACGTGCAATAAGTGAAATGTCAGGCACAAGTTCGCTTGGTTTTGCTATTGGTAAGATATACGTAGCGCGTTACTTCCCTGAGTCGTCAAAACAACAAATGTCTGAGCTGGTTGAAAACCTTCGTACAGCCCTTGGTGAACGTATTGATAACCTAGAATGGATGGGCGATGAAACTAAAGTAAATGCGCGCGCTAAACTGGCTGCATTTGTACCAAAAATTGGTTACCCCAATGTATGGCAGTCTTATGAAGGTTTAAGCATTACTAAAAACGATTTGATTGGTAATGTGAAAAACATGCGTGAATTTTTTCATGCAGAAAGTGTTGAAAAAGAGCTACAAAAAACAGACCGTAACCGCTGGGGCATGACGCCACAACGCGTAAACGCTTACTACAATAGCTCGTTTAATGAAATTGTATTTCCGGCTGCGATATTACAACCGCCGTTTTTCGATCCAAATGCCGATCCGGCTGTAAACTATGGCGGTATTGGCGCTGTAATTGGTCACGAAATGGGTCATGGATTTGACGATCAAGGTTCAAAATCAGACGAAAACGGTGTGCAACGTAACTGGTGGACTGATGCTGACCGCGCTGCATTTGACAAAAAAGCCGATCAACTGGCTGCGCAGTACAGTAAATACGAGCCAATCGAAGGTAATTTTGTTAATGGTCGAAATAGCCTTGGCGAAAACATTGGTGATGTAGGTGGGCTATCAATGGCTTATCACGCGTACAAGCTCAGTTTAAATGGTAAAGAAGCGCCTGTTATTGACGGCGTTACTGGCGATCAGCGATTCTTCCTTGCGTGGGCACAAGTATGGAAAGAAAAACGTACTGAGCAAAGCATGCTTAACCAACTGCGTGGTGGCACACATGCCCCAGGTCGCTTTAGAGCACAAGCGCCGCGTAACCATGATGCATGGTACAAAGCGTTTGATGTAAAACCAGGCGATGCGTTATACCTTCCTGAAGATGAGCGTGTACGTATTTGGTAAGTAACACTTACTTTTTATTACTTAGTAAGGCAACCTGTTATACAGGTTGCTTTTTTATTGAATTAAATTTACACATAATAGATATAATTCCAACGTCTAGAACCCTCGATGATCCCATTAATAAAATACAGTTTACATGGCTTTTAAACGTTACCGATTTAATCTGTTTTAATACTTACTAGCCCTTGAATGCATTTACCTTTAGAATACGCATTATAATTTTATTCTATTATTTACATATATTAAGGCGAAACGCAGATGGGAAGAGCTTACCAAAACAAAAAAGATTCAATGGCTAAGACTGCGGGTGCTAAAACTAAAGTTTATTCTAAGTACGGCAAAGAAATTTATATTTGTGCAAAAAACGGCGGTGTAGATCCAGATGGTAACTTATCATTACGTCGTTTAATTGAACGCGCTAAAAAAGACCAAGTACCAGCACACGTTATTGACCGCGCAATAGACAAAGCAAAAGGCGGCGGCGGTGAAGACTACGCAGCAACACGTTACGAAGGTTACGGCCCTGGTAACTGTATGATTATTGTTGACTGTTTAACAGACAACAACAAGCGTACCTTTGCTGATGTACGTGTTTGTTTTACCAAAGCAAATGCTAAAATTGGCGCTCAAAACTCTGTTTCACATTTATTTGATCACCTTGCTATTTTTGTATTTGACGGTGATGACGACGAAGCAGTACTTGAAGCTCTTATGATGGCTGATGTTGATGTAACTGACGTAGAAGTAGATGACGGTAAAGTTACTGTTTTTGCTCCTCACACAGAGTACAACAATACACGTACAGCGCTTGAAGAAATGGGCGTGACTGAATTTGACGAAGACCTAATTAGCTTTGTGCCACAAATTGAAACGCCGATTGAAGGCGAAGACGTTGAAGTTATGGAACGCTTTTTAGCAATGTTAGAAGATTGCGACGACGTGCAAAACGTTTACCATAACGCGCAATTCTAAAGAGCGATTTAGTAAGTTAGAACGACTTAAGCCAACAGTTATGTTGGCTTTTTCATTTTTAGAACATGGTATTAATATGAACTCCCTTAAAGAGCTTAAAAGTGGCAAACTTGTTGGTGCTACTTGCCTGCAATTGGTAGAAGAGCTAACGACATTTCCTGAAGAAATCTTTAGCTTAGCTGACACGCTTGAAGTTCTCGATTTATCAAATAATAACTTATCAACACTACCTGATGAATTTGCCTGTTTAACAAACCTGAAGCGTGTGTTTTTATCGTTTAATCAGTTTAAGCATATTCCTAAAGTGCTCGCTAAATGCCCTGCTTTAATTATGGTCGCGTTTAAAGGTAACCAAATTTCTGAATTTGCTTTAAACAGCCTGCCAAAAAATATTGAGTGGCTAATACTCACCGATAATACGTTAAGCGAATTGCCTGAAGATTTTGGTAATTATACCCAGCTTAAAAAGCTTGCGCTTGCAGGCAATCAACTTAAGCAACTGCCAAGTAGCATGGCGCAGTGTAAAAACCTTGAGCTTGTTAGGCTCTCTGCTAATAACTTAACACACGTAGACGACTGGCTGTTTGAATTGCCTAAACTTGCTTGGCTTGCGTTTGCCGGTAACGATTTTAATAAAGCCCAGTGCCTTACAAAAAGCTGCTTAGAAAATAAGCCTCTTAACGATTACACACTTAGTCATGTTATTGGCCAAGGTGCATCGGGCGTTATTCATTTAGCACAAGCTATTGAAAGTGCTGTAGCGATTAAATTATTCAAAGGCGCAATTACCAGCGACGGCTACCCGCTTGATGAAGTAAATTGCTGCTTACAAGCAGGCGATCACGCTAATTTAATTAAAGTACTTGCCTACATTGAGCAAAGTGATCAGCTAGGTTTAGTAATGGAGCTAATAGATAAAAACTTTGCTAATTTAGGCCTGCCTCCAAGCCTTGAAACCTGTACGCGTGATACCTTTAATGATGATTGCCATTACTCAACTCACGCTATTTTAAAAATTGCACAGCAAATGGTAAGTACCTTACATCACTTGCATATTTGTAAAGTAAGCCATGGCGACGTGTATGCGCATAACACCATGATAAACAAAGATGCTGATGTATTATTTGGTGATTTTGGTGCAGCCACAAACTTAGCCATGTTAAGTGATTATCAACAAAAGCAAATCGAGTTAATTGAAGTACGTGCATTAGGGTGTTTAATTGAAGACTTATTAGGCACGGTAACTGGCGATGATAAACAAAGTGAGCTCTTTGTTAAAATGTCCAATATGGCAAAATGTGCCATGCAACCTACATTAAATCAAAGACCTACATTTACTGAGTTATTAGCAGAGCTAAAATAAATTTAATATTAATAATATAAGCGAGCAAAATGTAACATCTTACTCGCTTTTATTTTATGTTTATTCGGATTTTCCGTACTTATTTAGTGCGCTTAAACGGGTAAACCTGTTGTTTAAGCATACCTACGGGCATGTAATCCCCGACTACACCATACGCTTGTGGCCACTCTTTTTGGCCTTTAACAGCAGTACCAAACACATAATCTAAAAACGAAAAATGTGCAGCGTAATTTCGGTCAATCGCGGCTTTATCTGACGCATGATGCCAATGGTGAAACTGCGGTGTAACCATAAAATATTTTAGCCAACCAAATTTCACACGCACATTTGCATGGTTAAACACAGCCTGCAAACCCACAATTATTACGTACAAACTAATTATTTGCTGTGAAAAACCAAGCACAAATATAGGCGTGAGCACTAAGCTGCGCGTTACGAGTATTTCAAGAATATGCTGGCGAGAGCCCGCTAACCAATCCATTTCTTTAGCACTGTGATGTACGCCATGAAAGCGCCATAATAAAGGGACTTCGTGATAAGCACGATGCACCCAATACTGCATTAAATCAGCCACGAGTATTATTAAAAACAACTGCACTATAAAGGGTGTTTGCTCTATATAACTTTGTACTGTAGATGATACAGCCCAGCCAAAGCCATAATGCACAAAGTGGTTAGTAACGAGTAATACAAAACCAATAATTAAATGATTTACAAAAAAGTGGTTTAAATCGCCTCGCCATTCGCTACGTAATATTTTTTGCTCTTTACGATGAGGTAATAACTTTTCAATCACAATAAATATAAGTGTTGAGCCGAGTAAATCTAAAATAAACCAATCAAGCCCTATATAAGGTGTATCAGAAGCAAATTCGTTTACTTCAACGTTTGGTCCGCCAAACATAATAGCGAGTAAAATAAAAAACCACGCTGTAGCCCCTAAACGCTTATTGGTATTACGTACAAAGTTAAGTAATCCTAAACTGCCCGAGACCAATAATGATGCAAACATAAGCTGACGTAAAAAGTCGACGCTGTAGCTTTTTCTCAGCTCTGGTGTGGTTAAATATTCAGGAAAGTGAAACGCTAATACGCCTAAGCAACTCAGTATTGCTAAAAAGCAGGCTATGTAGCCACTTATGTTGCCCTCACCTATCTGAAGATGATTTGTGCGAAATACTTTTCGCGATAGAGCTCTGATCATTTTTATTATTCCTTGCGTCGTTGAGTTGATTAAATACAACGAAATTCCATTGATTTACACACCCACATATTAACAAAATTTAGGGTATAAAAAATACAAATAGTTCCCTTCTAATTTTGAATTGCAAATATACAGATAAACTAAACGCAAAAAAGCCACGCAATGCGTGGCTTGGTTGGATAAAGCTAAACTTTTACAAGGTCAATTATAAGTACTGACCTAATGCTTTAACTTGGTCTAACATGCGGTTTGAGAAACCCCACTCATTGTCGTACCAAGCCATTACTTTAACTAGTTTGCCATTGGCTTTAGTTTGCGTTGCATCAAAGATAGACGACGCTGGGTTATGGTTAAAGTCGATAGAAACAAGCGGAAGCTCGTTATATTCTAAAATACTCTTCATTGAACCCGTTGATGCTTCTTTCATGATTGCATTGATTTCTTCTGCAGTCGTATCACGCTTAGTGATAAACGTAAAATCAACTAAAGAAACATTGATTGTAGGTACACGTACCGACATACCATCTAATTTACCAGCAAGTTCTGGTAATACTAAACCAACAGCTGCCGCAGCTCCTGTTTTAGTTGGGATCATAGATTGAGTTGCACTACGCGCACGGTATAAATCTGGGTGGTAAACGTCAGATAAGTTTTGATCGTTGGTGTAAGCGTGAATAGTCGTCATGCTACCTTGCTCAATACCTACTGTATCGTTAATTGCTTTTGCAATTGGCGCTAAACAGTTAGTAGTACAAGAAGCGTTAGAAATGATATTGCTATCAGCATTAATTACGTCGCTGTTTACACCATGCACTACTGTTGCATCTAAACCAGTACCTGGAGCAGATACGATTACTTTTTTCGCGCCTGCAGTAATGTGCTTAGCAGCGTCATCACGTTTAGTGAAAAAACCAGTACATTCTAAAACGATATCTACGTTTAGCTCTTTCCAGGGTAAGTTTGCAGGGTCACGCTCTTGCGTTAACGTAATTACGTCATCCCCAATTAGCATAGTGTTGTTTTCAAGTGTTACTTTTTTTGAAAATTGACCATGAACTGAGTCATATTGCGTTAAATGTGCATTTACGTTAGCTGGTGCTAAATCGTTAATTGCTACAATTTTAATTTCGCTGTTTTGAGCTGACTCATAAAGTGCACGTAAAACATTTCTACCGATACGGCCGTACCCGTTAATTGCTACATTAATCATTTTAGACTCCTATTTAAGTTCACTTGCTTGGCGAGCAAGCGCTTCAATTGCTTGCCAGTCTTTATTTTCAATTAGTTGTTTATCTAGCATCCACGTACCACCAACACAAATAACGTTGTTAAGCGCTAAATAATTAGGAGCAGTTGCTAGGCTAATGCCGCCAGTTGGGCAAAAAGTAATATGTGGTAATGGGCCACCGATTGATTTAAGCATAGCTGTTCCGCCTGCAGCTTCTGCTGGGAAGAATTTTAAATACTTAAAACCATGCGACGCAAGTTGCATAACTTCACTTGCAGTTGCAGCGCCTGGTAAAAATGGTATATCTGATGTTTTAGCTAAAGCAATAAGTTCATCGCTCACACCTGGACTCACCATAAAATCTGCACCAGCAGCAACCGAAAGATCAAAACTTGCCTTATCTACTACCGTACCAGTACCTACATAGGCTTCAGGTACTTCTGCTTTCATTAGCTTTACAGCTTCTGCAGCAATGGGTGTACGTAGTGTTATTTCTAAGGCTTTTAAGCCACCGTTGTATAAAGCTCTTGCAAGTGGTGCTGCATCTTCTAATTTTTCGATTACAACCACTGGCACTACGGGTGCCGATGCTAAGATTTTTTCAATACTCATTACTTGTTCCTCATTACCCAGTATGGCTAATATTTATTCAAGTCCAAAAGCACTCGCGCCTAAATCGGCACTGCTTACGATATTTCTAAATCCAGTAAATAATTCACGACCTGTACCAAATGTTGCACTTGGCAGGCTAAGCTCTGCTTCACGCTTAGCAAGTTCTTCGTCGCTAACGTGTACTTTTAATATTCCGTTTGGCGCATCAAGCGTCACTAAATCGCCTTCTCGGATTTTAGCAATAATGCCGCCTTCTACTGCCTCTGGTGCTAAGTGAATAGCAGCAGGTACTTTACCTGATGCACCCGACATACGACCGTCAGTAACAATGGCTACTTTAAAGCCTTCATCTTGAAGCGTTGCCATTACTGGCGTTAACTTGTGTAGCTCTGGCATACCTTTCGCTTTAGGGCCTTGCTCTTTTAGCACGGCAATAAAGTCTTGGTTTAATTCGCCACGAGTGTATGCATCTTGCAGAGCACTTTGTGAACTAAATACTTTTGCAGGAGCAGTAACGGTTTGATGTTCTTCAGCAACAGCTGACACTTTGATAACAGCTTTACCTAAGTTGCCAGTTAGAAGTTGCAGACCACCTTGCTTACTAAATGGGTTACTCACTGGGCGAAGTACTTCTTCATCGTGCGAGTTTGCTGGGCAATCTACCCATTTAACTTTAGTTGGGCCAGTTGAGTCGCTCATGATCAAGCTATCGTCTTTATCTAAACGAGGCTCTGTCATGTATGGTGCTAAACCATCGCCAAGCATTGTTTTTACGTCTGTATGTAAGTAACCAGCGCTTGCTAGTTCTCGCATTAAGAAACCCATACCGCCTGCTGCTTGAAAGTGGTTTACATCAGCTGAGCCGTTAGGGTAAATACGTGTAAGAAGTGGTACAACTTCTGATAAGTCAGACATATCTTTCCACGTAACCTGAATGCCGGCAGCTTTTGCTATCGCAACAATATGGATTGCATGGTTAGTAGAACCACCTGTAGAAAGCAGACCCACTAAACCATTTATAATCGTTTTTTCGCTGATCACATCGGCTAAACAAGGGCTTTCTTTATCATCCGTAAGCTGCTTAAGCATAGTTTCTACAGCATTACCTGTAAGGCCATCGCGAAGCTCAGTGTAAGGATTAATAAACGAGCTACCTGGAAGGTGTAAGCCCATTATTTCCATCAACATTTGGTTTGAATTGGCAGTACCGTAGAACGTACACGTACCAGCGCTGTGATAAGACGCACTTTCAGCTTCAAGTAAGTCTTCGCGGCTCACTAAACCTTGTGCAAACTTTTGGCGAATACGTGCTTTTTCTTTATTCGGAATACCTGATTGCATTGGACCTGCTGGTAAAAAGAACACAGGTAAATGACCAAACGACAATGCACCAATTAATAAACCAGGAACAATTTTGTCACAAACGCCTAAACAAAAAACGCCATCAAACACATCGTGCGAAAGAGAAATTGCTGTAGACATAGCAATTACATCGCGAGAAAAAAGTGAAAGTTCCATGCCGTCACGCCCTTGCGTAACACCATCACACATTGCAGGAACGCCACCAGCAACTTGAGCTGTAGCATCGTATTTTGTTGCAATGTCTTTAATTAAATCTGGGTAGTCTTTGTATGGCACATGAGCCGATAACATATCGTTATATGAGTTGATAATAGCAAGATTTGGCTGCTCATCAGCCTTTAAGCGCGCTTTGTCATCACTGCTACATGCAGCCATAACATGGGCTATATTTCCGCAACCTAAACCGGCACGAACTCTTGTTTGTTTTTTTGCGTGCGAAATGCGATCTAAATAATCTTGACGGGTATTTTTACTGCGTTCGATAACGCGCTGGGTAACTTCTTGAATACGAGGATGTAACATAATTTAACTCATCTCTATTAGTTAGAGGATAAAGGCTCAGTAGCAACTACAGACTCCACGTAAATAACTGTACTGAGCATCTTTGATTTACCCGTTCAAAGGTACGCTACCAGGGAGCCTCTCACAACAACCCTGACACCGGTGTCACTGTATTAACGCATAGCAATGACACCGGTGTCAACCCCAGGTAACAAAAATAGTTTAATATTTTAACATGACCGAATAATGACCTAATTGATTTTTAGGCACAAAGCATGTTTTAGCAAGTTCAGAGTAAAAAAAAGCCCGAATAAGCGTCACTCATATTCGGGCTACTGTGAAAGTGTTTTAAACTCACTATTTTATTGCTGAGGTAGACTCGCGTGTAATCAAGCGCGACTCAAGCGTTACCTGATACGGCTGCTCTTGTGGTTGAGCTATGTGTGAAATAAGTTGCGTTACGGCTTGTTTAGTCATTTCTTCAACGGGCTGTGCAATCGTTGTTAACCCAGGCCAAATATGACGTGCAATGGGCGCATTATCAAACCCAGCTATTGAAATGTCATCAGGCACTTTTAATTGGCGCTGAGTTGCTAATTTAAGTACGGCAGCCGCCATGTAATCGTTTGATGCAAATACAGCGGTTGGCCTAGGGGATAAATCTAATATGCTGCGTGCACTATCTACACCTGAGTGATAACTAAAGTTACCCTCCTCGACTAAGCGCTCATCAAATTCTATACCATGGCTTGCAAGTGAACGCCTGTAACCTTTAAAACGTTGTTGCGTGGCACTGTGATCCGGGTGCCCTTTAATAAAGGCTATAGATTTATGACCGAGGTTAATTAAATGCTCGGTAATCTCAAATGCGCCTTGCTCGTCGTTACTACGCACTGAAATTGAATCATCTTGTAGTAAAGCTGAAGCAACTCTTGCATAAGGAATTTTTTTAGATTTTAAAAAAGAAGCAAGCTCAGCAAAATCACCAAAAGGAGGTGTTAGCACAATGCCATCTAGTCGAGAAGTTTGTAGTAATTGCTCAATATTATTTATAAGTGCTTCACCACGAAACTCACAAGGGTGTATCAATAAATTATAGTTGTTTTCTTTACACGCTTCTAAGGCGCCCGTTTGCACTCGGGTAATATAACTTTTACTTGGGTTATCGTATAAACAGCCAATAATAAAGCTACGATTTTGAGCAAGACCTCGTGCAATTGGATTTGGGGTGTAATCAAGCTCTTTAAATACCGCAAGCACCTTTTCTCGGGTGGCGGCACTTACATTAGGCTCATTGTTTAACACGCGTGAGACGGTTTTTTTAGAAACCCCTGCATGGCTTGCTACACTATTTATGGTTACTTTTTTCATCTGTCCATTATCCAAATACAACCTGTAAGACCAAAGCCCTATTTGCTATTGTGTAAACACGCAGCAGCGCCAATAAGCGGTATGTTGTCTTGTGTTACGAGTGTTACAGGGATTTGTCCTGCGTACTGCGACATAATACCCTTTTGCGAAAATCGTTCAACAAAACGACTCTCAAGAAGTCTCGCTTGCATACGAGGTAGTATTCCACCGCCAATAAATAATCCACCTAACGCGCCATAAACAACCGCTAAATCACCGGCAACACTGCCAATCCAATCACAAAACTGGTTTAAGGTTGCATCACACACATCACATTCACCACTATTTGCAAGGCTGCTAATTTGTGCGGCATCTAAATTTTTAGCTGTTACACCCTTAACCGCAGACATTGCTTTGTATAAATGCGTTATGCCAGGACCTGAAAAAACTGTTTCGATAGAAACATGGGGATGATCTTTACGTAACTCATTTAATAATAAAGTATCGAGTTCATTAACAGGTGCAAGTGATATATGCCCCCCTTCTGAACTTAGCACTGCGGTAGATTGAGACGTTCTAACTAAGCACGCGGCACCAAAACCAGTACCTGGACCTATAACACCAATGTTTGCGTTATCATCAGCTTGACCTGATTTAACAATGACATTTTGTTTAGGATCTAAGTAAGGGGCAGCGTAAGCAAAGGCAGCAAAATCATTAATGACTTCAAGTTGTTGTAAATCAAAATGAGTTTTAAATTCACTGACGCTAAAATGCCAACCTAAATTGGTTAAATGCACTTGCCCGGCTTTTATTGGCCCTGCAACGGCTAAACATGCGCGTTTGGGTGCAATATGTGGGACTGTTTGTAAATATTGCTCGAGCGCACTTTCAAGAGAACCAAAATTGGCACTAGGAAAAATATTAATGTGCTCTATTATAAATTGGTTAGTCTGTTCATTAAAAGCAGTTATTAAAGCAAAGCGGGCATTAGTGCCGCCGACATCAGCAACTAAGATGGGATCAAATTGGGCAGAAGCGTTTGGGCTCATAGTATTATCTCTTTTGTTAAGCGACTCATGCTTATTATTTTACAATGGTGTACCATTGTTATTTATACTTTGAGCTATCACCTCAAAGTAGCTATCACAGTAAAAAATGCTGCCTATAAAGATATAGACAGCGAATACGTTTTGACAACAAAATGATAAAACACTGACATTATGACACCGGTGTCAGGAATTTATCAATAAAAATATACGTTAATTCACAAAAAGCTTGAAATTATTCATCAATAAACGAAAATGACACAATTATTTATCAATTTAATTAAGTTGTAACAATGAAAGGTAAAGCTACCTCATTTGATATTGCCCACTATGCAGGGGTATCTCAATCGACTGTATCTCGCGCTTTACGTAACAGCCACCTTGTTAATGAAGAAACACGCAAGCGTGTTTTCGATATAGCCAAAAAGCTTAATTATAAAGTTGATAAAAATGCGAGTAACCTTCGCACTCAACAAAGTAGTACGCTTGCATTATTGTTGTTTGAAGATCCTACTTCTGACGAGTCCCAAATAAATCCTTTCTTTTTAGCCATGCTTGGCAGTATTACCCGTGCTTGCGCTAAAGAAGGTTACGATTTATTAGTTTCATTTCAATCGGCCAGTGCTGATTGGCAAGCAGACTATGAAGATAGCCACAGAGCTGATGGCATTATTTTACTCGGGTATGGCGATTACATTGATTACCAACCAAAATTTAACACCTTACTTGAACAAAATACTAAGTTTGTTTGCTGGGGTGCAACGGTAGATAACCGTCCCGATTTAACTGTTTGTTGTGATAACTACGGTGGCGGTAAGCTCGCCGCTGAGCACTTTATTGCGCATAGCAGAACTGATTGCGCTTTTATTGGTGACGCCTCTGATCACAGCCCCGAATTTTTTAGTCGTTTTCAGGGTTTTAAAGATGAGCTATTGGCTAACAACGTTAAAATAAATGAGCGTAAAATGGCTAATGCTATCTCTACTGAAGAATCTGGCTATCACGCAACACGCTCACTAATTGCTAATAATATTAAATTTAACGCCTTATTTGCTGCAAGTGACTTAATTGCTATTGGGGCTATACGCGCACTTAAAGAAGCAAATATCAACGTGCCGAAAGATGTTGCGGTAGTCGGCTTTGATAATATAGCCATTGCAAGTTATGTAAACCCCCCCCTAACTACAATAGAACAAAACACCACTATTGCTGGGCAAATGTTAGTAGAGAACCTATTAAAACTGATACGTGGTGAAGAAGTTCAAAGCACCCTGTTGCCTCCTATTCTCATTCCTAGAAGTTCAAGCTGAGCCGGGCTGATAAAATAAATTAGAATTTATAAACGGTTTTAATTGGAAGTTACAACGACACTAATTTATTCAGTATATTTTTATCTATTCATTTCACTTTTCTTTCTGATGTATTCATATCTCACAAAAATTCAAAATTTAGATATAAAAAAAGCCTCTAACGAGGCTTTTTTATTAAACAACTTTTAACTCATACTAACAAGCTATTAGAAATCGTAAGACGCTGATAATTGAATTCTACGAGGAGACTGGTAAGACTGAGCTAAACCAAATGTAGCATTTCCATCGCCAGCAGCTATTTCTGCAGCTTCGTCGTAACGAGTTTCAGTAGCAGCATCAAATACGTTAAATACATCCATAGCTAAACGAACTTTCTGATCGTTAAAGCGAAGGTTATAAGTAAAGTTAAGATCTAAACGTGCTGTCCATGGTGTAGTACCCATGCTGCCACGAGGGAAACGTTTGTCACCTACATAGTAAGTATCACCATATTGGTATTGATCAGGATCTGGAGTATAACCTTGACCTAAAGCAGTCCAAGGACGTCCAGATGCGATATTAACATTAGCACCGATCAAGAAGTCTTCTGTAACAGCAAAAGCACCATAAATTTTAATGTTATGACGACGATCTGCAGGTAGATTACCATTAGCACCATCCATTAAATAAGGGTAATCCCAATCTTGCGTAAGACCTGCATCATCTTGACCATTATCAGATTTAACAAAACCTTCTGTATTACCATAGTTGTGAGACCATGTGTATAGCGCTTTTAAAGACCAAACCTGATCCCATGTTTTCTCTAATGTTAAATCAACTGATGCATATTTACGCTTAGCATCCGGATAACCTAACTCTTCTGCACTAAAGCTATATTCTTCAGTGGTGCCGTCACCATCAAGATCGAAATTGAAAGTAGCGCCATTACCAGGATTAAATAAGAACCAGTTTTCACCTAAATATTCACCATTTTCATCACTAAAGATATAAGAACCATCATCAATTTGATTACCTAAAACACGGTAAGTAGCCTTGACTCCCCAAGACCAATCATCATTAATTGCTGCTTGATAACCAATCATAAACTCATCGTTATACATAGGTTCAAGATCTTTATCAGATAAGGTATTAGAAGGTTTTGCAGTACCGTCACCGCCATTAGAAATAGCAGGATCGCCTAGTTGAGTACCTAAACCTACAGGGGTACCGTCAGCATTTAACCCTTCATAGGCGTACCAAGTTTGGATATACGTTTCTGCACCAGCTAAACGAATATTTGTATTAGCTGCTACTGGTAGGTAATAACGACCAGCAGTGAAGAACAACTTACTATCGCCATCTCCATTAATATCCCAAGAACCACCTATACGAGGAGCAATTTGGTTATCAATAGAAACAAATTCTTCGCCATCTGCATTGTAGTTAGTAAAGCTATCATTACGAAGACCTAATGTTAATGTTAAATCTTCAGTAACTGACCATTGATCTTCAATATAAATAGCCCAGTTTTCTACTTCAAACGAACCGCCATTTTTATAATCGCGTACACGTGTTGTCTTCATTTCTTCAGGTAAGACATAACCATTAGCCAGCCTTGCGCCTTCTTCATATGTACGATAATAGTAGTAAACGCCACCAGAGTTTTGTGTTGTTGAATCAGCTGTATTAGTTTCAGAATCATAGCCAAATCTTAACGTATGCTCATCGTTTAGGTAGTAATCAAAGTCAACTCGCAATTGCTCACGTTTATCTTCATTTTCACCAACAGTAAAGTTTACATAACATGTAGTATCCTCACCTATATCGGCATCATAACCTGTAGGACAATCATCGAAGTCTGAGTAATCAGTTTCTGAAAACTTAACTTGGCCAAACATTGCTGACATACTTAGATCATCTGTAAGGTTACCAGTATAGCGAACTGCAAAACTTTCTCCGCCTCGCTTATGATAAGCTGTGCCACCATCTACAGTATAATTACCATTTCCTTGAGGATCTGAAATTGTTTTTTCTGAATAAGTGCGTTTGTCACTAAAGCCCCAAAGCATTAGTTGATGATCTTCGTTAATATTCCAGTCAAAGCGTGCTAGGTAATATGGGTCATCATCTTTTTCAACTGTTAAATCTGTTTGAGATGCATTACCATATTCGTAGTCATTATCTCTTGCAGTGTAAATACCATAGAAAAATAATGTATCTTCAATTATCGCACCTGAAGCATAAATACTTGTTTCAAATGAGTTGTCATAGTCGTCTTGGTTATTAACATATAAATCACCAATACAATGCCCATCAGCGTCTTCACAACGATCATTTTGTTTATAAAGTGAATTAGGAGCTTGCTCACTTAATGAGTCAGACGAATAAATCGTTTCAACACCAAAGTGAAAATCATTAGAACCAGATTTAGTAACTGATGAGATTAATCCACCGGTAGTACGCCCAAACTCTGCAGAATAACCACCCGTCTTAACTTGGAAGCTATCGTACGCGGTGAAAGGGATTGTTGCGCCACCAAGACCATTTCGGAAATTAGTCATATTTAGACCATTCACGTAATAAGCATTTTCAGCTACAGAAGCACCACCAAATGAAGCTTGGTCGCCAAAACGACTGTCCCCTTCAGTTGCGCCAGGCGCAAGCAATGCAACTGAAGTTACAGAGCGAGATATAGGTAAAAGTTCTAGTTCTTCAGAGCTAATATTGAGTGAAGATTCTGATGCAGAAACATCTATCGCACGAATAGAACCACCGACAACTGCAATTCTTTCGATATTACCTGTAGTTAGTGGAATTTCAATAAGAGCTGTTTTACCAACTCCTATTACTACATCTTTAACTTGAGCTTGGTCAAAACCAGCTTGTGAAACTACTATATTATACTTGCCTACCGGTACCTGTTTTAGATCGAACTCGCCGTTAGAATCTGCAATAAGCGTTTTTGAATAACCTTTAGTGTCATCTGTTATTGTTATTGTTGCACCCGCTAGCGAAACACCTGACTGAGCCGTTAAGCTACCTTTTATAGCGCCGTTAACGTTATCTGCCATTGCAGGCATTGCCGCACTTAACGTCATTGCAACTGCTGCAGCAGTAAATGAGCGTTTAAATGTCTTAGAAAAATTATGGTTCATCTTGATTTATCCCTAGATAATTAAATTATTATTTTTTATGTATTACATTATTTAAATTCACATAAAAATTACTTATATAAATTAAATAACACCTCTTAACCTACAAGAGAAACAAATTAATAACACAATAAAAATAAACTTGCCAACAAAATGCGATAGCTGTTAACCATGGATATATCAATAGAAACAATGGATTAACAAAAGCAAATAGCACGAACAGAAAATCAGGATAATGAACACAAAATTAACACCAATAACTATTCACGGAGACAATGAGCCAAACACAACAACAACCCTGTCATTTGTAAGTTTAGGGGCCTGAAACAGTAAAAAAAGATAAAGCCTATACGCCAAAACGCGATTTATAACTAATTATTATATTGGCTGAGCTGCATAAATATTCACACAACACTTTTTCAATTAGGAACCATTGCATAAAACGAAACTAAATTAAGAGAAAAAAAGTTCCTAATTAGGAACTTTTTTTGTGTGATTTTAAGACAACTAATTAAGTGACTCGCCAACCACTGGATAATAATCCCATACTTGTTTATCACTGAGTGAGCGTACAAGCTTAATGTATTCTGCATGTGTCCATGCAAGTGGCGTTGCTGAGTTTGTGCCCTCGCCTAGCTCATAACCAGCTTTATTTACACCTACACCATCCCATACTTGCTCTGGTAGCATTAGCCCTTTATTGGCAAATTGCTCCAAACCTTTAACATAACTATTTTTAATTTGCGCTTGTTTAGCATCATCAAAGGCGTTGTTTGCGTTAGCTGCTGCTATTTCATAGTGGCCACGTTCACCTGTGAAAAACGGCCATACACGACCACGTTGGCCTGGTGTATTACTGCCACCCTCGGCATAGTTTGTGCCCGTTACTTCATCTTCGCCGTAGCCATCATTACCATAGCGGCGGTAGCCTGCAAATGTGCCGCTGCCGTCGTCAAAGCTAAAGCTGTATTTAACTTGTAGGTTATCTTCTAGTGTTTCGTCATCGTACTCAGGTAGTGTTTTAACGATGCTTTCATCATTTGCACCGCGTACGCCATACCGTACTAGCTCTAAAAAACCGCCATCTAAAATTTGCTTTTTATTAAACCCTTCGCGGCCATTATTAGCGTTAATTTTAGTGTTTGAGTTTGCATCGGTATCTTGGCCTATACGAATAAAGTATTCGCCATCGCTATTCTCGCCTTTTAAGTTACCTTTAGTGGTAAACATTTGCGATTCAATATCGCTGCTGTATTTTTTAGCTGTATCTAAGTAGCGCTTTGCGTTTGTATCATCGCCACTTAGTGTTGCAATATCACTGGCTGTAATAAGGCCAGCGACTATTGCTGCAGTAGTCGAAGGCGAATAACCGCTTTGCTCTTCCCAACGCTCTTGTTGGGTTGCCGGTGGTGTAATTTGCGTGTCGTTCCATAAAATTTTAGCAAGGCCGCCATCAACCAAAAAATCAGCCGCGGGTTTTAACATTTTTCCGTACCAGCTTTTTAGCTCTTCATCACTAAGTACATTGGCTTTATGTAACTTCCAAGCAAGCATAATAGGCATAGCTGTTTGGTCAAGCTGTACGCCGACCCATTCAAGCTCACCATCTACGTGCGTTTTTTGTAAAAACCAGCCTGTATCGCCTTTATTACCTGGTGTTTTGCTATTTACTTGCACTTTTTCAAGGTATTCAAACGCTGTTTTTGCTGTGGCTGTATCGCCGAGTGCCATAAAGGCCATGGCTACTTGATAAAAGTCGCGCACCCATACTGCTTTATAGCCAGTAGAGCCCTCTTTAGCCGAAACCGTTTCGCCCCATGGATTAGATAGAGAAGCAATTAATGCCCCTGCGTGTGTTTTATCTTCTTGTGCTTTTAAAACCATGGCGCTTGTGTATAAAAGCTTACCGTTATCGGCTGTTTGTTCAATCATTTTATTGAGCGGCTTGAGACTTTGTAGGTAATCTTCCCAGCCTAGCGCTTCACCTTTACCGTTATAGTGATCAAGCACCGCTTGGTATCCTTTTGCTAAGCTTTTTTCGCCTTGCTTTATACTTTGCTGCTGCGTTTTACCAAAACTAAGTGCTAAATCAAAGGTGGTATTCGCGCTTATGTCGCCAAGCTCTGCAAGCATGCTTACATTACCTGCTGTATCGCCGGTATTTATGTATTGTGTATTTATAGATTGCGTAGTTTTAAGTGCGTTAATACCATCGCTTTCACCGGTAAAGCCCACTGTTTTATCTTTAAATGAGGTCGCTGATTGAAGTGATAAATAGTTATCGTCTTCCCATGCGACAAGGCCTTGCTCAGTCGTTTTGGCGAAGTCACCTAGCCCGTTATTATTAATATACGGATTAACAGACACATATGCTTTTAACCCTTCAAGCTCAGTATTAAATACGCTGCGTACAAACAGGGTTTGCCCATCTGGGTCAGTAAATATGTGTTTTTCTAGGCTAAAGCGGCCTTGTTTATCAGTGCTTGTTACTTTATAAGCCAGCGATAACGGGCGACCTTGTGCATCTTTATGTAAGTAATCAATGGTGACATCTAAATCATCAGCTTCACTAACGGTAAAGTCTTTACCTGTTACTATAAATTGCATGTCTTTTATTTGAGCTTGGTGAATAAGCCCAAACATGGTTTCGGTGATCATACCTTTAGCAATTGAAAACCACACCTTAGATACATCGCCCGTTGCAGCTGAATCACTGTATTGGCCGTTTTGGTATTGCTCGTATGACGTGCCAATACCTGTTTTACCCGCATAAGCCCAAAAAGGCTCTGCGCCTGGGGCGCCTGGGGCTGATGTAACCTGTGCTGTGGTACTTTCGTTAGTTGTGCTTGTGTTTTGAGCGCCGCAAGCCGTTAAACCTAACGTTAAAAGTGAGGCGGTTATAAGGTTATATTTTTTCATTGTGTGTCCTTAATTTGAATTTTTAACGCGCATTACCGCAACGGCAGCGACAACGAACGAGGCTGCACCAATTAACAATGCGTAAATAGGCTGATTAGAAAATACGTGGCGTAAAATGAGCCCTAAAATGCTGGCGGCAAGTAACTGAGGTATAACTATAAAAAAATTAAAAATACCCATGTAAACGCCCATTTTATTACTTGGCAGTGCGTTACTTAGCATGGCGTAAGGCAGCGATAAAATAGACGCCCACGCAAACCCCACCCCAATCATAGGTATAAGTAACATCTTAGGGTCTTGAATAAACATAAAGCTGCCAAGGCCTAATGCGCCCAGCAATAAATTAAAACAATGCGCGCCTTTTAAGCCCATTTTTTTAACTAAAAACGGAATACACATAGCGGCAATAGCTGCAAAGCCATTGTAGGCGGCAAATAAAATACCCACCCAGTCTGCACCATCGTTAAATGCTTTAGAGGTTGCATCGCTACTACCATAATGAAAGCTTGTTACTGCAGCGGTGGTATAAATCCACATAGCAAATAAAGTAAACCAGCTAAAAAACTGCACCCAGGCAAGCTGCTTCATAGCCTCTGGCATTGTAAATACATCTTGTACTACTTGGTAAAAACCACCTTGAGTTTTGTTAGCACTTTTAAGCGCTGCTGCAATCCACTGCACAATACCAAACGCTAATAAACCACCAGCTAATAGGTATAATTCTTTTTCAAGCGATAAGCCCATTACGAATGCAAGGGTTGCTAAACCCAGCACTACAAAAATAATGGCGCCTTTATTAAAGTTAATATCAACCAGTTTGCTGGTAGTTGGTTGAGCGCTTTGCTTTTCAAAAGCCGCTAATTGCTCTGGGCTATACTCTTTAGTACGTGCAACGGTCCAAAGCACAGCAACAAGTAGCACCACCCCACCCCAATAAAATGAGTATTTAACAGACTCTGGAATTTGCCCAGGCGCTGCAGTATTACTTACATCAAACCAGTTGGTCATCATCCATGGTAATGCTGAGGCTAGTACCGCACCAATACCAATAAAAAAGCTTTGTAACCCGTAACCTGTAGCGCGTTGTTTTTCTGGTAAATTATCACCAACAAGTGCTCTAAACGGTTCCATGGTTACGTTGATTGACGCATCCATTATCCATAACATACCAGCGGCAATCCAAAGCGTTGGTGAATGCGGCATAATAAATAGTGAAAGCGTTGTTAACACTGCACCTATAAAAAAGAACGGACGGCGGCGACCAAAGCGCCCCCATGTTTTATCGCTCCAGTAACCAATAATAGGCTGTACGATTAAACCGGTAAGCGGTGCTGCAACCCATAGAATGGGAATATCATCAACTTGTGCGCCTAATGTTTGAAATATTCGGCTCACGTTACCGTTTTGCAGGGCAAAACCAAATTGAATACCTAAAAAACCAAAGCACATATTCCATATTTGCCAAAAACTCAGGTTTGGTTTGTTGCTGTCATAATTATTATTTTGATTATTCATGATTAGCCTTATTAGTTAAAACTGCGCTGCTAAATGCATCAAGTGTGAGTGTGAAGCTTGCGCCTTGAGACCCTGATGTGATCTCGGTGCTGTGCTGCTCAAGTAAGTCATGTAATTGAGTGTGCTCGCTAAGTACCGCTAATTGTGCCTTTGATAAATTAACCGTAATTGTTTGAGGTTGTTCACTAAAGTTACTTAATACGTACAGCGCTTGTTGGCCAAGTTTGCGCGTAAAACCTACAACTCGCTCACTTCCTGTAACGCTAAGCTCAGTCATTTCACCGCCTACCACAGCAGGTAAACTATTTAGTGACATAATCGCTTTGTAGTAGTCACGAAGTGCTACTTGCTCTTGTGTTAAATTAGCACCGTCAAACTTGCCATTATTCATCCATGCTTGGTGCGCTGGCACGCCAATGTAGTCAAAAATACTGGTGCGTGTAGCTGTGCCAAATCCTGCGTTTTCTGAGCCATCTTCTCCCACATCTTGACCAAAATATAATAACGTGGGTGCGCGGCTCATTAAGTTAGAAACCACCATAGCCGGTTTACCCCACGCAGCGTTACCTGCAAAGTCAGGGCTCGCGATGCGTTGTTCGTCGTGGTTTTCTAAAAAGTGCAGCATGTGCGCTTCAATATCAGTAACTTGGCTTTGGGCTGCAAAAATAGTATTAGCAGCTTGCTTACCCTGCATAATGGCTTTTAGTGTGTCATAAAAGCCTACTTTGTCGTAAAGGTAGTCCATTTTACCTTGGTGAATATACGCACGGTACATTAGCGGGTTATACACTTCGGCTAACAAAAAGGCGTCGCTTTTTTGCATTTTTATCGACGAATTTAAAAAACTCCAAAACTCTACTGGCACCATTTCGGCCATGTCGTATCTAAAGCCATCAACGCCTTTATCGAGCCAAAAAAGTGCTATGTCTCTAAATTTGTACCAGCTGTTAGGAAGTTCTTTATCTTGCCAAAATGCATAATGAGCTCGGTAGTCTTTATTTTTGTATTCACTTGGCAATTGAACAAAGTCGTAGCTGCCATCAGGCTTTACGCCATAATTAACTTTTACTGTTTCGTACCAATCGTTTATATCGGGTTTTGCTGCACGGGCACCATTACCTGTCCATTTAGCGGGTGTTTCATCAAAAAAGCCATCCGCTAATGGGTGTTCATTACCCCCTAATACTTTATACTCTGGCGATGTTGGCACCTGAAAAGACTGCCCTGGTACGTAGTAAAAGTTATTATTTTTATCGTACGCTTTAGTGGTGTCGTCTTGTGCGCCAAAGTCTTTAACGCCTTTAGGTTTGCCAAGGGATTGGTAATTTCGTGCTACATGGTTAGGCACTATATCAATAATGACTTTCATGCCATGGTTATGTGTACGCTCAACAAGTGCGCCAAATTCATCCATTCGCTGAGTAACATTAACTGCTAAATCAGGATTTACATCGTAGTAATCCTTAATTGCGTACGGTGAACCTGCACGGCCCTTTACTACATCGGGGTCATCTTGCGAAATGCCGTAGTCGGTATAATCGCCCACTAACGCATGGTGTAACACACCGGTATACCAAACATGTGTGGTGCCTAACTCTTTAATGCCTTTTAGGGCTGCATCGTTAAAGTCGGCAAATTTACCTACGCCGTTTTGCTCTTTAGTGCCCCATGAAACATTGGCTGTTTCGGTATTACCAAACAAGCGAGTAAATACTTGATATACAACTGGCTTGGTAAGCTCATTTTGCGTGTGTGCAGGTGGTTGCTGTTGTTCAGGTTTGTTATTTTCTGAACACCCTGTAGCAATAAGTGCACTACAAAGTACTGCGGGTACATAAACTGATTTTTTCATTGTGTGTCTTTTTTGTCAGTATTGTTATTAACTTTATACTAAAGATTACTGCAGCAACCATACAGTTGCTGCATACGTATTCAGGTAAACTATTGAGAGGTATTTATAATTAATACCGTTGCACTCATTGCCGGTAAAGCAACTGTATTACCCAACACCTGTGTTTTGTGGGTGAATAAGTTAAGTGCTTTGGTATTTTTTGGTATTACTTCCTGCATATACTCAATATTCTTAGTTAGCTCTTTTGTGTTTTTATTCATAAATACCAACACAGTTTGCTCGTCGCTAATACGCGCGTAACTATACACGCCTTGTTGAGGCGTAAAGTGCACAAGTTTTCCTTTATCAAGTGCTGAGCTGTTTTTTCTAAAATTAAGCAGCGTACTAATGGTGTTATGCATGTCTTTTTGCTGTTTTGTTAAGCCCTCTTTGGTAAAGGCATTACGTATTTGGCCTTCAAATCCACCCGGGAAGTCGATTCTAATATCACCATGGTCTTTACTTGGGGTGTTATCCAATAGCACTTCCGTACCGTAATACATTTGCGCTATACCACGTGTGGTTAAAAATAACGTCATCGCCATTTTTGTTTTAGCTACGTCTTGGCCAAGCTCGGTGTAAACACGGCTCATATCGTGGTTATCTGCAAATACCATAATGTTATCTGTATCTGGGTATAAAAAGTCATTAGCTAACGATTCATATACTTTAACCCAACCGGTATTCCAGCTTTCATCTTCATTTAGTGCTTGAATTACCGACTCTTGCAACGAAAAGTCCATCACGCTTGGTAAGCTTGATGTATAGCCATCTTGGTTATGTTTGCCACGTTGCCAGTAAGAGGCAATAGCAGGGTTAGACGTCCACTCTTCTCCAACAATATTAAAATTTGGGTACTCTTGCATTATGGCTTTTGTCCAATCACTCAAAAATGCTTTATCTGAGTAAGAGTAGGTATCAACTCGAATTCCGCTTAAATCAGCGTATTCTATCCACCAAATCGCATTTTGAATTAAATACTCGCTTAACAGTGGTTGGCGCTGATTTAAATCAGGCATGGTTTCTACAAACCACCCATCATTAAACTGGCGCTTGTCGTATTCACTGGCGTGTGGGTCTTGTATGGTTTGGCGCGCATGGCTGGTGGCATTTTTGCCTTTATTAAACTCGCCATTAAAGTTAATCCAATCTTTAGTTGGCTTATCTTTAACCCAAGTATGCTCAGAGCCAAAATGGTTAAGAACCATATCCATTACCAGGCCTATGCCCTGCTCTTTTGCTTTTACCGAGAGCGTTTTATATAACTGGTTTGAGCCCATACGTGGGTCAACATTATAAAAATCTGTAATTGCATAACCATGATAAGAATAATCTGGCATGTTGTTTTCAAGCACTGGGGTAAGCCAAAGCTGTGTAACGCCTAAATTGTTTAAATACGGTAATGCGTTTATAACACCTTGAATATCACCACCGTGGCGCCCGCCCTTAGTACTAGGATCAGCGGCTTCTAACATGCTAGGAACGCTATCGTTTTGTTTATCACCATTAGCAAAGCGATCTGGGTTAATTAAATAAAGCGTATCAGCTGATGTAAACCCTTGGCGGTTTGCGCTGTTTTTATTACGTTCAAGTAGTGAAAACTCAAAATTTTGACTCGCTTCGCTGCTGTTAAACACAAGCGTTCCTGCTTTAGCGGTATCAGTAATAGTAATATTTAAAAATACATAATTTGGGTTATCTGTACGGGTTACTTTATTTAACTTAACACCATTGTATTTAGCTAATGTAATTTGCTCGTTTGCAATATTTTGCTCATGCACCATGATGGTTATGGTATTTTTGTTCATGCCAACCCACCAATTAGCAGGCTCAACGTTAAGTGCGTAGCTAATGGTTGGTAAAGTACAGGCACTTACAAGTAAAAGTGTGTTTAAAAATCGCATCATCAGGCCTTTTTAATTTTTGCTAAAAAATCTTTATGAGTGGGTAATTGATCTACTGTTGAGGTAATAAGCGTTTTTAATGTAGAAAATAAGTCGTTTAGTTGTTCACTGCTTAATGAGTCAACAATACTGTTGTAATCATCGGGGATGAGACCTTGGCCAATAAATACCTGTTGCCAAGCAACTTCGGCAAATAGTTCATCGTTTTCGCGCACCACTTTGCCGGTTTGCTTAAATAATTTGAGCTTGTGGGCCAATGAGTGAGGAATGTCCATTTGCTTGCATTGTCGCCAAAAAACAGAATCTTCTCGCTCCGTCAGTTTGTAATGCAAAATAATAAAATCGCGTATGTGCTCTATTTCTATCACGCTTTGCTTATTAAATTCAGTAACTAAAGCTTCGCTTATGCCATTGTGTGGAAACAGCTTTATTAAACGGGTTACTGCACTTTGTATTAAGTGGATACTAGTTGACTCTAACGGCTCTAAAAAGCCACTAGCAAGACCAACCGACACCACATTTTTATGCCACTGCTTTAAGCGCCGTCCTGTTTTAAATTTTATAACACGTGGCGCCGTAATTGGTTCAGCGGGTAAATTTTTTAATAATAACTGCGTTGCTGCATCGTCAGATAAGTAACGGCTACAGTACACCAAGCCATTACCTATTCGGCTTTGCAGCGGTATTTGCCACTGCCAGCCTGCGCTGTGTGCAATTGAACGCGTATAAGGTTTTAGCTCGCTAGTACCTTGAGATTGCACTGCAACGGCGCTGTCGCATGGTAAATAATGAGACCAATCTACAAAACCTGTGTTAAGGGTTTGCTCTATGAGTAAGGCGCGCTGCCCTGTAGCGTCTATAAAAAGGTCGCCATTTATCTGCTGTGTGTTATCAAGGGTTAATGATTTTATATTCCCTGATAGAGGGCATTGTTCAACCTGCTCTATTTTGGCATCAATATGCTCAACACCGCGTGATGTTGCGAGCTTTTTTAAAAACTCAGCATATAGCGTTGCGTCAAAGTGGTACGCATAACTTACGCCAGGTAATTGCGTGTTAGGTATAGTATTTAATGGTGCAAATTTATGCTGTTTAGCTGCTTGGTAATTTAATGAAAAATCCCATAGGCTATCTTCAGAGCCTGTAATTTTTCCTTTTACCCAAAAATTGTAAAAATCGCAAAAAGGGAAGTCTTTTCCAAATGAGCCAAAAGCATGCATGTAGCTATGAGAGGTGGTTTTCCAATCTTCGAACTCAATTCCTAATTTTATAGATGCATTTGTAGCGTTTATAAAATCTTGCTCGTTTATACCCAGTGCGTTATTAAGCTGAATAATAGGCGGAATTGTTGCTTCACCCACGCCTATAGTGCCAATAGTACTTGACTCAATAAGGGTTATTTTGATTACTTTACCTAACACTTTATTAAGCAAGGCGGCTGTTATCCACCCTGCTGTGCCCCCGCCTGCGATTACGACGTGTTTTATTGGTTTCATATTATTGTCCACGTTTACAGTTTAAAGCTTTGTTAAGTTTGATAAAGTAGCTATAAAAAAGCCCTTGTAAAACAATTTACAAGGGCTCCTACACACAACCTTTATTATAGCTGGTAGCTAAAGCCTAACAAGTAAGTGCGACCGTAATCTTGGTAGTCGCGAACTTGTAGCGCGTTATCGCCAGAAAGCGATGTGAACGGCTCTTCTGTTAAGTTTTGAACTTGGAACTGAATTGATAAACCTTCAAGGCTCTCAACCCCTGCTTCAGAGAAGTCATAACCTGCCTGAATATCCCAAATTGTTTCGCCGATAATATTCACTTGCTCTGTATTAAAGCCTAATCCGTAAACATCACCTTTGAAGTCACTACGCTTACGCATGCTGGTTCGTAATTGCATGCCATTCATCTCGTAGTAAACCGTTAAGCTTTGAATTTTATCTGATAGACCCGGTAGTTCGTACTCATTGCCATTTCCATCTTCAATATCAGATTCAATACCTGTATGACTAGCAATTAAGCCAAAGCCTTCAAGAGACGGGTGGAAAATTTTAAATGGTAACGCTAGAGATATCTCGTAACCGTATAGGTCACCGCCGCCGCCATTTACTTTGCCACTGCCAGTACCTTCTGACGTAGCTGGTACTTCACCTGTTGATGGGTCCGCAACACCCGACATATCAATCGCGTAAGTACCGTCAAAAATCCACTGGGTTAAGTCTTTATAGAAAAATGCAGCAGAGAAGTAACCTTCATCACTAAAGTAGTTTTCATAAGATAAATCGTAGCCTGTTGCTTCTTTAGGTTCTAAATTAGGGTTACCACCCGATACAGACCAAAAGTTACCGTTTTCATCCGGTGTATCATTATATGATGCATTAACAGAGGCGTTCATTTCATCTATACGCGCACGTGAGATTGTTTTAGCTGCGCCAAAACGTATTGTTTGCTGCTCATCAATCGCAAGTGATAAATTTAAGCTTGGTAAAACGTGAGAATAATCGTGACCAATATCTGTAGGTGAAGTAATGACTAGACCAGTATTCCCATCTACACCAAAAGCATTACCTTGAGAGGATTGATCTGTATGAACATAGCGCACCCCAACATTACCAGTTAATGGAAGACCACTTACCTCTGCATTAATATTAGCTTGTGCAAATGCTGAGGTGATTTCTTCTTTTACTGTCCACGACTTAGTTGCATGAGTTGAGCTAGTTAAACTTTCGTCAAGGGTTTCATAGTAACCATCATTAACTAAACCATTTACATCGTAGGCTATCATGTCGCCTAGCCCAATAAAGTCAAGGCCAACACTGCCTAAACGGTATTGCTCAGGTACACTAAGCATTCCTGGGTTTTCAAGAGAAAAATCAGTTAAAGTCAAGAAGTAACCTTGCGAAGATTTAGACTTTTCACGCTCTTTATAACCTAAGCCAAATTCAATTGAGCTAATGTATTCGTTTTCTAGTACTTTAGACGCTGCAAGTTTTAATGTAACTAATTCATCTTCAATAGTTGGAGCATTAATAAAACCGTCTTGAGCTTGGTTTTCATACTCTGTGCCAGTTAATCCATATGCATCATTTAGTGCAGAGCTTGCACCCCACGAAAGCGGCCCACCTAATTGAATTAGATCATAATCGCTGTAATCTAAGTCATGTGAAAAAGTAGCGCCAGTATTGCCACCATTAAAAGCATAACCTAAGTTATCTGCTACACCGCGAGAATCACCACGCCCTGTACCTGAGTAGCTTTCTATACTCCAAATTTTACGGTCAACTTGCGAGTAGCTTGCGTCAAATTCTACTGACCATGAATCATCAATATCGTATTTAGTGTTAAATCCAAATGCAGTTAGTTCAGCATCACGCTCTTGGTAATCGTTACGCACAACAACACGTTGGCCTTGTGTTACAGCACTTGTTATAAATCCACTTTCTGCATCTACTATAGCACTGCTTGCATCAATACTACCTTGACCCCAAGCAAAAGGAACTTCAATGCCGCGCAAAATTTGCTCGTCTGTAAAGTCTACATACAACGCATCAAACGTCATATTTAGTTTATCTGTAGGCGCTGCCTCTAGAACAAGCATTGCTGAATCACGTTCAAGCGTTGATGAACGAACATATGGTTTAGCACCGCCTAAAATTGAATACGAGTTACCATCTTCAGCAGTGAATTCAGGGTACCCCCATGAATTCCAACGTTTTTCTTGGTTTGGCGAGCTCATGGTGTTTAGTGCAAATGCAATACCTATAGTGTCATCAGCAAACTGGTCGATGTATGAGAAAGTGCCACGGTAACCGTCGTCGTTGCCGTCAGGGTTTAATTTATCAAAGCTTGTTTGCTCATACTGTCCATTTACTTGAACAACACGTTCACCTTTACTTAGTGGGCGAACTGTTTGCATGTTAATTATACCCGCAATACCCTCTGCATCTAAATTTGCACTTGGTGTTTTATAAACAGTTACACCGCTCATAATTTCTGATGGGTAAAGGTCAAATTCTACGCCGCGGTTATCACTAATAGATACTTGCTCGCGGCCATTAAATGTGGTGCCACTTTCGTTTTCACCAAAACCACGAATTGATACTCTACTTGCGCGACCATCTAGGCGTTGCGCTGTTAAACCTGGTAAGCGTGCAATAGACTCAGCAATAGATGAATCAGGTAGCTTACCTATATCTTCTGCTGAAATTGACTCAACGACTTGAGTAGAAAAACGCTTTGTGTTGATTGATTCTACAACACTGCCACGAAAGCCTTTTACTTCGATAACCTCAACGTCATCATTTTTAGCTGTATCTTCTTGTGCTGCTACAGAGGCAAAGCTTGCTAATCCTGCAGTAGCCATTGCCAACGTTAATATACTTGGTTTGAACATAGACATGATGTTTTTCCCGTTACCCATATTGTGATACTCGCTTCTTTATTTGAGTGATAGTCAAACAGGCGAGCTAATTTTGTTGTCAGGATGAATATTAACGCCAGCTTTATTTTATTAACAACTTTATGCATACGTATTCAACAGTTATAGCACGACTTCAGATTAATAAAAACCTTGCCAAACAAACATTAAACAATTGATTTTGTTGTAAATAAAATTATTGAAAATGACGCAATCAACATTACATGTAAAATCTACTGTATCAAAAACTAAAAGTTAACAGGACGCAATGTAAACAAAGTGAAACTAATTAGTATCGCTATTCAAAATAAGAAATATTAGACACAATTCAAATGTTTAATTGGTCAGACCATTAAATTCAAAACATAAAATATATTTTCTCTTGTATGACAAACCGTTATGTTTAATAAAAGTCAGAAAGTAAGTGAGCACCATAATTGGTAAAAACCCGTCACATAAATAAAACACCTTTAAACTAGCTATAAGTACTTATTTTTAAAAATTTAATTGCGTTAATTTTAGTGCATACGTATGCAGACTTTTTACAGTGTACAAGGCTTCACGTATGCTTTTTGCAAATAACGTGATTAATCGTAATCACAAATAAAAATAGTCTAAATACTGTGTGGAATGACGGAGAAAAGCATGACCCAAAAGCAGTGGTATAAAGGTGCGGTTATTTATCAAGTTTATCCGCGTAGCTTTCAAGATAGCAACAACGATGGCATTGGTGATTTAAGAGGTATTATTAATCGTATTGATTACATTAAAAGCTTAGGCGTTGACGCTATTTGGATTTCACCTTTTTTCAAATCGCCAATGAAAGACTTTGGCTATGATATTAGCGACTATCGTGACATTGACCCGCTTTTTGGTGACCTAAATGATTTTGATGAGCTAATAAGCGAAGCCCACACTCGTAATATTAAAATAATTATTGATCAGGTGTTAAGCCATACATCAGATCAACACCAATGGTTTACTGATAGCCGTGAAAATCAAAATAACAGTAAAGCCGACTGGTATGTTTGGGCTGACGCAAAAGATGATGGAACAGCCCCAAACAACTGGCTATCTATTTTTGGTGGTGGTGCTTGGCAGTGGGAGCCTCGTCGCGGGCAATACTACCTACATAATTTTTTAACCGAACAACCGGATCTTAACTTTCATAACCCAGATGTTCGAAAAGCTGTGCTTGATAATGTTGAGTTTTGGCTTAAAAAAGGCGTTGATGGTTTTAGGCTTGATGCAATTAATTTTTGCTATCACGACGCGCAATTACGTGATAATCCGGCTAAACCAAAAGATAAGCGCCAGGGTCGTGGTTTTAGTGAAGATAATCCGTATGCATTTCAGTACCATTACTACAATAATACTCAGCCTGAAAATATTGAGTTTATGCAAGATATTCGCACATTACTTAATAAATACCCAGGTACTGTATCGCTTGGCGAAATCTCATCAGAAGATTCATTAGCTACAATGGCGCAGTACACCCAAGGTGGCGACAAACTGCACATGGGTTATAGCTTTGAGCTATTAACAAATGATTACTCAAGTGAATATATTAGAACTACGGTTCAAACTCTAGAACAACGTATGACTGAAGGCTGGCCATGCTGGGCATTTAGTAATCATGATGTAGAGCGCGTAGCGAGCCGCTGGAGCGAAAATGGCGAAGTAAACCCTCAACAATGTAAAATGCTAACCGCCCTATTAGCTTCTCTTCGCGGCAGCGTGTGTATGTATCAAGGTGAAGAGCTAGGTTTAGGTGAAGCAAGTGTGGCATTTGAAGATTTACAAGACCCATACGGCATTACATTTTGGCCTAATTTTAAAGGGCGTGATGGCTGTAGAACACCAATGCCTTGGGATCTAGCTGATTCATCTCATGCAGGTTTTAGTGAAGTAAAACCTTGGCTACCCGTTGATAATGCACATAAGCAGCAATCAGTAGCTATACAAACAGATGATAACAACTCAATTTTAAATGCCTACCGTGAGTTTATGGCATGGCGAAAAAGCCAAACAGTTTTACTTGAAGGTGATATTGAATTTATAGAAACGCCAGAGCCTGTGCTTGCTTTTTATAGAACGCTTGGAAAGCAAAGAATGCTTTGTATGTTCAATCTCAGCGCTAAGCAAACAAGTATTGATATGCCAACATCAATCGTTAAAGAATACACCGAGCTTAGCCACCACAGCGCAAAGTTAGACCGAGGCACCACAATACTTGAGCCTTACGCATGTTTTTACGCTCAGTGTTAATGACTCAAAAGTTACGTTTAGTGTATACGTAAGCGCGTTACACACGAAAAAGCCCAAGCTATTCACTTGGGCTTTTTTGTATTTAACGCATTCTAGTGACTTTTAGTTTCAACATTTAGACATTCAGTTAAAGCAAATAATACGGCTGATATTACAAACTTAAAATATCCTCATAGCAGAAATATACAATGGCGCTTATCCATTTCATTTTTGAACCTAAAAAATCACTTTTCCTAAAACAATCTAAAGGTTATTAATATAGAGCGCAGAATCAAGTTTTCTTAGCTACTAAATATATTACTCCAGCTGATAATGCTGTACTTACTAAAGTTAAAAAACTGACAAGTAAATTACTCATCCTCACGATAAAAAAATTTCGTTATCTTTTATTTCAATTTCGATTAAAAATCAGCATACCAACAGAGTTGTTCTGAATTGGGCACTACTGATTTATACCTAACTTTAAACTGGATAAATCAGTCATCACACCATTTTTTTAGGAATAAACGAATGAAAAAAGCATTGCTAGCATTAATCGTAGCACCACTATTTGCAGTATCTGCGACTTACGCGGTTGCAGACGATGCGCCAACAGCTTCAGCCGAAATGATAAAAGAATACACAGAAATGTGTGTTAACTGGGCTAAAGATGATGACGTAAGCAATGAAGAGCTAAATGCCTACGTATTAAAATGCGTAAATGATGAGCTTGAATCTGAAGGCTATAAAAAAGTATCTTCTGTTAAGATTTAATTATACCAATTACATTTAATTAGTGATCTGTTAAAGCTATAAGAATATAGCTCAATAGCTAAGCGAAAAAGCATGACATATATTTGTTCTCGGCAGCTGCTCCCTGCAATGCCTACTTTCTGCATCTACGCAGTCATATATGAATAGTGTTTAACGCAGTAACTGAATTATTTAATACGCTAAAATGTCCATGTTTTTAATCAAATTGGTAACACGCTTAGGTGAATGTACTGCTAATAAAGCCGTTGCGAAAGCATTCAACTAGGCACAAAAAAACCGGAATAGACACAAGCTGTGCATTCCGGTTTTTTTATGACTTTTTAAATCTACAAAAGCTATGAATAAGCAATAACGAGCTTATTCATCTTCTTTTTTAGCTTTCGCTTTAGGCTTAGCTTTAGCTGGTGCCTTTTTTGCAGCTGCTTTCTTTTTAGGCGCTGCTTTTTTCTTCGCTTCTTCTGTCCATTTACCTGCCTCATAATGAGCAGTCCAGCCGGTAGCTTTACCGTCAACTTCAGTCATAACATACTGAGATTTATTTTTACGGCTATAGCGTACAACAGCAAGATTACCATCAGGATCTTTAGCTGGTGCATCTGCTAAATAATAAAACTTAGGCGAAATGCGGTCTCTAAAGCGTTTTAGTTCTTCAACTTTAGGTGCACGTGTTTCACGTGACTTAGGAAAAGTATTTGCGGCTAAAAATATACCCGCAGCGCCATCACGCAAAACAAAATACGCATCTGACTTCTCACACTCTAATTCAGTAATGTGAACAGGATCTTCTTTTGGTGGAGCAGCCTCACCATTTTTAAGTAACTTACGTGTGTTCTTACACTCGTCGTTATTGCAACCAAAGTACTTACCAAAGCGACCCGATTTAAGCTCCATGTCAGAACCGCACTTATCACATTCGATAATTGGTCCGTCGTAGCCTTTAATTTTAAAGGTACCTTCTTCAACTATATGCCCTTTACATGCTGGGTTATTACCACACACATGTAGTTTACGGGTTTCGTCAATTAGGTATGAGTCCATTGCAGTTTCACAAATAGGACAACGCTTCATCTGCATTAATTTTTCGGTTTCTACGTCTTCGACATCAGCAGCAACCGCTTCATCGCCCGACACTAAGTTCATTGTTGTAGTACAACGCTCTTTTGGCGGAAGGCTGTAACCAGTACACCCTAAGAAAACACCGGTTGAAGCCGTACGTATGCCCATTTTGCGGCTACATGTAGGACATTCTATATCGGTTTCAACCATCTCATTAAGACGCATGCCACCATTCTCTGGCTCGTCTTTAGCGACAGTTAGTTGCGTTGAAAAATCAGCATAAAACTTATCTAAAACTTGAGTCCATACACGCTCGCCTTCAGCAATGTCATCTAAACGACCTTCCATTTTAGCTGTAAAATCAAAGTTCATTAAATCAGTGAAGTTTTCAACTAAGCGGTCAGTAACAATTTCACCCATTTTTTCAGCAAAGAAACGGCGATTTTCTACACGTACATAACCACGATCTTGAATTGTTGATATAATCGACGCATAAGTAGATGGACGACCAATACCACGCTTTTCAAGCTCTTTTACTAAACTAGCTTCACTAAAGCGAGCTGGCGGCTTAGTAAAATGCTGCTTAGGATCAAGTTCTATTAAAGTAAGTATTTCACCTTCTTTAACAGCTGGCAGTGATTGATCTTCTTCGTTCTTTTTACGCACCGCAGGTTGTACTTTTGTCCAACCATCAAAGCGAAGCACGCGGCCTTTTGCTTTGAGCTGGAAATCGTTAGCTGCAACAGTCAGTGTTGTTAAGTCGTATTCAGCAGGTACCATTTGACACGCTACAAACTGACGCCAAATTAGCTCATACAGCTTTTTAGCATCGGCATCTACGCCTTCGATATGACCAGACAACACTGTAACGCTTGAAGGACGAATTGCCTCATGCGCTTCTTGTGCATTGCCTTTAGAGCTATAGTTAATTGGATCTTTTGGTAAATATTTAGCACCAAACTCGTTCGTTACATACTCACGACACATTTCAACCGCATCTTTTGAAAGATTGGTTGAATCGGTACGCATATAAGTAATATAACCGCCTTCATACAAACGCTGAGCGAGCATCATAGTCTTTTTAACGCCATAACCTAGGCGTGTACTTGCCGCTTGTTGCATGGTTGAAGTAATTAATGGCGCACTTGGGCGACTTTTACTTGGTTTTTCTTCAACGCTAATTACTTTGTATTCTGCATTCTCAAGGCTTTTAACAGCTGCGCTAGCCTGAGCTTCATTTACAGGCTTAAATGCCTTTCCTGCTTGTTTGGTTACTTCTAATCGTAACTCAGACTCAGTATTCTTAACATCAGCGTGAATATCCCAAAACTCTTCAGGGATAAATGCCTTAATTTCACGTTCACGCTCAACTAATAAGCGTACCGCAACAGACTGAACTCGTCCTGCAGATAGACCACGTGCAACTTTTGCCCACAACAAAGGAGAAACCATAAAGCCTACAACACGGTCTAAAAAGCGTCGTGTTTGCTGAGCGTAAACCATGTCAGTATTAAGCTCGCCAGGTGTTTCGAAAGCTTGCTGTATTGCGTTTTTGGTAATCTCGTTAAAAACTACGCGCTTATACTTTTCAGGTTCGCCGCCAATGATTTCTTGAAGGTGCCAAGCAATTGCTTCCCCTTCTCTATCCAAATCCGTTGCGAGGTATATTTGATCTGCATTTTCAGCCAGCTTTTGTAATTCTTGAACAACCTTCTCTTTACCTGGCAGGATTTCATAATGCGGCTCCCAACCTTGCTCAGGATCAATACCCATACGCGCGACCAGGTTAGTATAATCTCGTTGCTTTTTATACGCTGCTTTCTCTTCAGGTTCCATTTTGCGAACTTCTGCTGGCGTTTTAGTTGCCGGCACTTTAGCTTTGCTCGAACCTGAAGTAGGTAAATCACGTACATGCCCAATACTGGACTTTACGATGAAGTCATTACCTAAATATTTATTAATTGTTTTAGCCTTAGCAGGTGACTCTACAATTACTAGCGATTTGCCCATAGTTGCCTATTTCTAACCAAATATTAAAAATGTGTTTTGCCGACATAAGCGGCGCGAATATTTATAGGTATATCTACAAACACTAGTTGTTACAAGCTTTTAATACAAACTTTTCAGTATTTACTGAATAAACGAACAATTTTTGTCGTTAAATTAAACAAACAGGTGTTTTTAGATTAATTGATGTGGAATATATAGAACAGAAACAAAAATGCCAACCTAAAGGTTGGCATTTTTTATTTTAAACGATTATAAATCGTCGACTACTGAAACTGAAAATGGTGAAACTAAACCTGAAGGAGCTTCAACTGATATATTTAAGCTACCCGATGGACTATCGTTACCACCTGTCAAAGGTTCCCGTTTAATACCAAAAGAAACACCTACTGGAACAAAGCTCGTAGTATTAGGAAATACATAACTAGTTTCGCCAGTAATTTCACCGTTATCAGTACTAATAGATACCTCAGTACCTGCAGGCATAGGATTATTATACATATCTGCAATATACATAATCAGACTGACACTACTAGTCCCTGTTGGAGTCTGGGTTAAATCTATTTCACTGACTTGACACATCTGTTGGCTTGTTGGATCAGCTTGTGAGCGACGTACTAATGGGCTCGCTGGATCACTGTTTATATGCACCTCAGATGCTGTTACGCCTGCAATAGCAGAGCAATCATCAGCATAGGTTACTAATCTAAAGAATGCCGCATCACCCGACATAACAATCTCTTGGTTTTGAAATACATTAACCAATTGACGGCTACATAGTCCTGCGGTTTCGTCTTCTTCACGACATAGTAAACCATTGTATAAACCGTTTTGGGTAGTCCAAGAACCATTACCATCAAAATCTACGAACTCTTCAAACTCATCACCTGTTGAATTGTCACGAGAACATGGGTCTGTTCCATCACTACAATCTTTGCCGCCAAAAGTACCATCTTCATTGTTATCAATAAAAGCTTCTGGGATATCAAATAAATCATCAAAGAAGTCTTCGCTATCAAAGTAACCATTACCATTTAAGTCTGAAAAAGTCTCTTCACCAATAGCATATGCATGAACGGTTGCTCGTCCACCAAGTGGTAAATCTATTGTAAGATCATTATTTAAAATACCTAATGGGCACGGTAATCCACCATCACATTTTTGAGCAATTGTATTTTCGTACATTGAATCAGTAAAAGGACGCGGGTTGCTACTTGTCCAAGTAACGCTACATGCTCCATTCGTTGTAGTACAACTTGGCTCAATAACTCCACCTTCTGTAATAAAAGTAACGGCCGTACCATCTGGAACAGGATTATTAAAGTGATCGGCTAAACGTGCGTTAACCGCTACTGTATTACCATCAACATTTAATGCATGGGGATTGAAAATAGAACGCGATAGCGAAAAACTATTTTGATCAGCTATACCTGTACTAACAACAAGAATATCTGAAGGGGCTGTTACAACAACTGTATTACCTTCTACCTCTTCTTCACTTGATGCAATAACACGTACAGGTGTTGCAATCGAACCCGATAGTACTGATGTCTTCACTTCGCCACTGGCATTAGTAATAGCGCTGGCAGTGCCTAATGTAATGCCACCTACAGCAGTTGAAAGTTCAAAGTTAACCGTTCTTGACGCTAAATCGTTCCCGTTTGAATCGACAAGTTTGAAAGTCACTTCTGAAATTTCAGTACGGTCAGCACCACCAGTACCTTTTAATGCAATTACAGGCTCTGTAACATCTATAAACTGTAAAAAACCAATATTTGCAGGTGATACATTAATTGTAGTATTTGCAGAAACGGTATCTCCACCAGTAATAACCGTTGCTGTAATAATATCACCACCCACACAAGTTAAAGGGCGATATGTAGAACGTGCAAATCCACCAATACTAGTCACTGTTTCATCAATTGATGCCTGCCCCGAACTTACACAGCCCGATGAGAATTCAACCGTTAATGGAGTTGTATATAACTCACCATCTTTAGAAATTTCAATAGAAATTAGAGCCGTAGCCCCTGCCGCTAATAGCTCATCATCAGCAATAGAGCTCGAAATAGAAATTTCGATATCTACCGCAGCAATCTGAAACGCTTTAGTCAAGTTACTATCAAGTACAGACACGGTGATTTCACCTGCCCCTACATCTTGCCCAGGAACAATATCGAGTAGTGCGATACCATTTGCATCTGTAATTGCAGTGCCTGTTGAAGGAGTAATAGATCCAATAGTAGTAGTAGCGGTTACTAAAGCTTGAGTAAGTGGTGTTGTAGAGTCTTCATTAGTCACTTCAATAAATAAAATAGCTGAAGAATCACCTGAAATACTTGTTACCTCTTCACATAAACTTGCATCTCTAGTTGTTTTAAAATCAACCGGACAGTTTTGCAAAATTTTAAAATTGATATCCGCAGTGCTTTGATCTGGGTTTACAGCATCGCCTCGGGTGTAAAAGCCCAACGTTTTCTCCACACCTTCATACTGTGCGGTTATTAAACCAGCACCTTCGACAGTACCTGAAGTTAAATTAAGTGAAGCTATACCATTTTCGTTTGTTAATGCTGTTCCAATGCTTGGGATAAGATTACCTAGGGTAGAAGAAAAATTAACAACGGCCCCCTCTACTTTAATACCATCACCATCAAGAACAGTTGCTTTAACCACACCACTATCGGCTGCACTAATGGTACTAATTTCGGTCAATGAAGTCGAAGATGTAAGACTCAATCCTATAGAAAAGTCTAACGACTCACCCTGAACGGGTGCATCACCTTCGGTAGTAAATGTATAACCATCAGAGCTGTAAACAATGTTTTCATTATCAGTGTAGGTTGCAACTATAGAACCTGCACCAACTTCTGTACCAGCTAGAAGGCTTATTGTTGCAATGCCTTGAGCATTTGTTAGTGCTGTGCCGTTAGTTGGATTGATTGTTCCTAAACCAGTGAGTACGAATTCAACAAGCTTAAATGCAGCAGGCTCTCCATCAATCTCTAGCTCAACTTGAACAGTAAGAGGGTTTGAATAATCAACATTACGAGTATTCTCACCTGAACTGTTTACAGCTGTGATATTTAACTGAGGTTCTGTTGACGCGGTACCATCAGATTCAAAAGCAAATGTATCCGTGTAACTGACACTATCAATCGTAAAAGTGGCTGTAACTTCACCTGCACCTGCACTTGAACCTGCTATTAGTTCAATAGTCGCTACGCCATCTGATTGAGTAAGAGCGGTACCTGCTACTGGGTCTAGCTCACCAATAGAATCCGCTAACGTGAATGTAATACGCTCGCCAGACACTGCATCACCATCTTCATTAACTAAACTAGCTCTTAATTCTAAAGGAGTATCAGCAGTAACACTATTCGACTCAGTATCACTCGCTTTCAAATAACCTTTCAAACTTATTGTATAGGTTGATGTTTCCGTCGTGGAATCACCATCACTAATAGAGCCGTCTTTTTCAAGTGACCCACCGCCACCACAGGCTGTGAGTAAAAAACTTAGCAATGAAATGCCGAGCAGTCGCATTAAAGGCATGAACCTCTCCCTAGCGTTGTTATTATAATCAAAATTAATTTTCACTTAATATTAACCTATAACTTAGTCTAAAATCTCAGTTTTTTATTACTTTTTTGCGCAAAATAATTTTAAATAAATACCAATTTTTTCTGTAGTAAATATTTCCTTGCTGGTAGTCTATGGCAAATTTATAAAATGTAGATCAGGGAATATGTCAAAAATCCGTTCAATGAGTTTAACCACTCGCATCATGATTGGTATGGCGCTTGGGGTTGCAGTAGGTTTTATATTTCAGGCTATATTAGCTGGTGAAGACGATTATCTAATACCACTTGGGTTATTCTCTTTGCCAATTAAAGCCTTTTTTGTTGATGGTATTTTCCATGTTGGTGGCCAAATATTTATTGCCAGCTTAAAAATGTTAGTTGTGCCTCTTGTTTTTGTATCGCTCGTTTGTGGTACCTGTAGCTTAAGTGACCCTAAAAAACTAGGCCGCCTAGGTGGTAAATCTATTGGTTTATATTTATTAACTACGGCTATTGCTATAACGGTGGCTATTACACTTGCCTTATTATTTAGCCCTGGTGAAGGTATAAGCTTGCCATCTAATGCAACTTATGATGCCAAAGAAGCGCCTACCCTTGCACGTGTAATTATAGATATGTTTCCTACTAACCCATTTGAAGCCATGGCCAAGGGTAATATGCTTCAAGTTATAGTGTTTGCACTATTATTTGGTGTAGCAATGGCATTAAGTGGTAAAACAGGCAAACGCGTAGCAAGTGTTTTTGAAGATTTAAACACAGTAATCTTAAAACTAGTTACGCTGTTAATGAACATTGCACCTTATGGCGTGTTCTTTTTAATGGCAAAACTATTTACAACAATTGAGCTTAACTTAATTGTTAGCCTAGCCAAATACTTTGGCGTTGTAGTGCTTGCACTGTTATTACATGCTTTCGTAAACTACACATTGCTTTTAAAAATATTAACGGGCTTAAACCCGCTTATTTTCTTAGCAAAAATGAAGCACACATGCTTATTTGCATTTAGTACCTCGAGCTCAAGCGCAACTATGCCTATTACACTTGAAACTGCTACTAAAAAACTAGGTGCTAATAACTCGGTTGCCTCATTTACTATCCCACTGGGTGCTACCATTAACATGGATGGCACTGCCATCATGCAAGGTGTGGCTACCGTATTCATTGCACAAGTGTTTAGTGTAGATTTAACAATTTCTGATTATCTAATGGTTATACTAACAGCAACACTTGCCTCTGTAGGTACAGCAGGCGTACCTGGTGTTGGTTTAATAATGCTGGCCATGGTACTTAACCAAGTTGGCTTACCTGTAGAAGGGATTGCAATTATTATCGGTGTAGACCGCTTGCTAGATATGACACGTACAGCAGTTAATGTAACTGGCGATTGTATGGTTACCTGTGTTGTGGCTAAATCTGAAGGTGAACTTGATGAGAGCATCTTTAACGACCCTAATGCAGCTAAAGACTTAGAAGATTATCATCAGTCTATTGACTCATAAGCTACATTTATACAGCTATAAAAAAACCTTGATGCAATACATCAAGGTTTTTTTTCGAGTAGAAAGAATTAAACTGAATCGTAAAAAATTCTAATCTAAGGATTTAGGGATTTAAATTTAGAGAGTAAGTTTATTCCCACTTTATTTACACCACTACTCAGGCCAAGAGCTAGCTTATCGCTTAATCCCTTTTTAATTTTGTATTTAATCTTATAAATTTGGCGCTCATGTTGCTGCTCCAGCAATGCATCATCACTTGTCTTTATAACATCTACCAAACCTTTATCAATCGCTTGAGTTGCAAACCAATGCTCGCCTGTCGCAACTAAGTTTATATCTAAGCTTGGGCGTTGAGTGCTTACAAACGTTTTAAATAAATCATGTGTTTGTTCAATTTCTTCACGAAATTTTTCACGGGCCTTATCTGTGTTTTCACCAAATAAAGTAAGCGTACGTTTAAACTCACCTGCAGTAATTTGCTCAAATTCCACATCATTTTTCTTTAATATTTTATTAAAGTTAGGTATTTGAGCTATCACACCAATAGATCCAACTATGGCAAAAGGGGCTGCTAGTATCTCATCGGCTACACACGCCATCATGTAACCACCGCTCGCTGCTACTTTATCAATTGCAACACTCAAAGGAATACCGGCATTTTTAATACGCTGTAGCTGAGATGCAGCAAGTCCATAGCCATGCACTACTCCGCCGCCACTTTCTAAACGAATAAGTACTTTGTCTTTACTTGGGTTAGCAATAGAGATAATGGCTGTTATTTCTTCTCGTAAGCTTTCTACTTCGTGAGCGTCCATACTACCCACAAAGTCAATTACATATAAACGAGGTTTAGGCTCATCTTTATCTGCTTTTTTACTTTGCGATTTAAGCTGCTTTTGGTGTGCTTTAAGCTCTTTTTTACCCAGCGTATTTTGTAGAAAACTTTCTTTAAGATCGACTAATTGCTCTGATATGTCGTCAATTTGTATTTCACCTTTTTTGGCTTTAGGCTTAACTGCAGCGCCAACTATTAGCATTAGAATAACTGCTATAGCGATAACAAAAGTAATTGTTTTAGCAAAAAACAAACCGTATTCGTATAAAAATTCCAACTGGTTTCTCCATTTATAAATTTCAGCTAATTTAGCATGCTTTAAAGCAAAAAAAAGCCACTTTTCAGTGGCTTTTAAAGGTTAATTATTTTACTGGTTATTAATCAGTCACAACCTCAGGGTTGGAAACTAATAACATTCGACCGCGAGCAGCTAAGTAAGTAGCTACTTGCAACTGCATTTCTGTATTAGCGGCAGCACTGCCTTCAACAGTTGCAGCTTGTGCAGCATCTTGAGCTGGCGTTAATATAGAACCATGATGCCCTTTAGTAAATTTAACTAAGTAGCTTGTTGGTGTTTCACTCAATGCTTGCGAAGTACTTACTGTTTCAAGACCCATCAAGTTAGCTAATGGGATTGTGCCAGAAATAGGATTATTAGCTGCCATTGGTGGTATCACTTGGTCAGGCTTGTTATCAACACCATCGCCCACAACAACATTAGTATAAACAGGAGTGCCTAATGCTTTTACAGTGGCTGCATAATTAGTTGGATCGCCACTATCAAGTGCTGTTTGCGCCGCAAATGCAAATTGAGTAAACACTCCTTGAATATTAGTAAGCTTACTTGTTTCGCCAGCTGTAGTTAACGAAGCTACATACTCGTTATAACCACAGGTTAAATATGCTTCCATATCTGGCAATACTGCACCACAGTTAGACACTGCATCAACTTGTAAATACGCGTTAAACTCATCAGCTTCTGTTGTACCTGCTTGTGAAAGTACTGAACCTTGAATAAATGGACCAAATGCAGCTGATTCTAGTAAGAAGCTAGCTATACCGCCGCCGCCGCTTGCAAGTGCTACTGTGTTTACATTAAATAATGGGTCAACGGTTGGCGCTAATGGGTTATTAGCTTGTGCAATAAATGCAGGGGCTACAATAGAGCCTAATGAATGACCAATGTAAGTTACATCTTGCGCATTAATCGTTGCATCATTAATAAAGTTTAGACCTAAACGTAAACCTAATAAATCAGCCGCTGATTGACGTAAGCTATCACGCGCAACAAGTAATGAACTTAAATTCATGTAACTAAGCACAGAACCTGTTGTTGCATTAAAGTCGTCTGTTCCATCACCATCAACATCTATTCCACGCTCACCATGTCTTGGATGGTCAATAGCAACTGTTGCAAAGCCTTGAATAGAAAGCTGCGCCGTTAAAGCAAGCATACTTTCTTTTTGTGTTGTAATACCGTGTTGCATAATAACAACTGGCCATCCGCTATCAGGCATTGCGATAGGATCTAATTGTAACTGTGCACGTACACCATTAATTATTGGTAAAATAGGCTTAGTAACTTGCACTGGCACATTTGCCATGCTTTGTACTTTTGGAATGGAGTTATATTTTGTTAAATGACGTGTGCTATCTAGTCCTAAGTCGCGTAATTGCCCGTCACTTAATGCAGAACATAAACCATCATTTTCACTAATAGGATCTGTCGGAAATGCATCACCAGCAACGGCCTTGTAACCGATTATTGCCACCGCGTTATCACACATACCTTGCCAATATGTATCACTTAAATCACTAATATCGGTCCCCGTTGGTGTACCTAAATACATCGGTAGCATAATGCTACCTTTTTGATATTGCACACCAGAGAAAGCAGCAGACACTTCTACACCCTGAGAAGCAAACACCTGTTGCACATTTACCATCGGTTGTTCAGGAACTTGAAGCGCAGGCGTTGGCATCGCAGGCTGTTGCAAACTAGCAGCTAGCAATTTTTTAATTGTCCCAAGTACTGGCCCCGCAGACTGAATAGTCATTGCGCTAGAAAAAATAATATCTTCTTTTGTTATATTTCCTGAACTTACAACTACATTTTCGTAACTGTTAACAGCGCCCTGCAAACCAAGTTGGGCTTCTGTAATTAATGGCGCTTCTTGCTTAACCAGACCATAAGTAGAAGAAGGCTCGATAGAGCGTCCTAATGAATCTTTAAGACCAGTAGTTAGTACATTGATGTATGAGCTACCTGCCGTAAATGGTTTTAAAGGAATAATTGCAACGGCATCACCAGAAGCTTGAGTGACAAAATCAACACCAAAAGTAAGCTCACCGACCAATTTACAAGCTGTACCTGCAGCTACAACTGAACATTCTGCGTCAGTTAAACTTGCACCCATTACTACTTCAAAAATACGGACTGTACCTGGTGTCCCAGCAGACGTTTCATCTAAACTCACATTTGGCGGAAATGTTAAATCGATTTTATAAGGAACCTGAGAAGACCAACCGTCAAGTGCGCCTAGAGCAAGCTGAGGGTCAGCATAAGCTGCTCGAGAAATAGACACATTGTTGTCATCTAATTCTCCAGGAATGTTAAGTGTACCGTCTTGGGTTCCACTCATTAATAAATCATTAGGTACCGATAAGATACCTGCAGCAGGGTCAAATGTAACCGTTGCTGTTGGAATAACGGTTGCTGTGTCGTTCTTAACATCTTCTAACGTTTCTCCGCCGCCACAACCTGCCAAGGCAGCTGTAACAGAGAGTGAAAGTAGCATTTTTTTCATATTGTTGGCTCCGCACATATTTTATTTTTATAGTGTGTTTAATCAGTGTATTAAGTTAAAACAATGTAATCAGGTTATTAATGAGACATTAGACCAGTTAAACTTAACGTAAAGTTTCTATTTTCGCCACCTAATTTTACAATAAATTCGATTACTTCACGTTTCGCTATGTTAAAATCAAAAAAAATAGATGAATGGGTACTTTTATGCACACATATCAAGCGGCTGAAAACGCACTTAAAGATAAAATTATTTTAATAACAGGCGCCGGTGATGGTATTGGCCGAGTAGCAGCAATTACGTATGCAAAATACGGCGCTACAGTTATCTTATTAGGAAAAACAACTAATAAACTTGAATGTGTTTACGATGAAATTGTTAATGCGGGTTACCCTAAACCTGCAATTGTGCCCATGGACTTAAAAGGCGCAACTAAACAAAACTATCGTGACCTTGCTGCAACAATTGAATATCAATTTGGCCGCCTTGATGGCTTGCTTAATAATGCAGGTATTTTAGGGTCACTTGGTCCACTTGAACATTTTTGCTCATCTACGTTCGAAAACATAATGAAAGTAAACGTGACTGCACAAGCAATGATCACTAAAGCACTTTTTCCTGTTCTTCGTAAATCTGACAATGCATCTGTGATATTTACGTCATCAGGTGTAGGCCGCAAAGGCCGTGAGTTTTGGGGGCCATATGCCATCTCAAAATTTGCAGTTGAAGGCATGATGCAAACATGGGCATGTGAAGTAGGCAAAACGAATATTCGTATAAACTGTATTAATCCAGGCGCTACTCGCACTTCTATGCGTGCTGCTGCATACCCAGGAGAAGATAGAGACGCGCTTGCTACACCAGAAGATTTAATGCCAACCTACTTATACTTGATGAGCGATGATTCTAGTAAAGTGAATGGCGAATCGTTAGATGCTCAAGTAAAAAAGTAATTTAGAGTTTAAAAAATTTATACAACACACATTAAAAAAGCCGCAATTAGCGGCTTTTTTGTGTGCAATAAATAACTAATTTATTATTTACGTTTGGTAGGCTTAACACGTTGATTGTGTTTTTTAACTGCTTTGCGGATCTGGTTGATTTTAGCGCGTTTATCTTTGCGTTTTTCAGGCATAACAGAAAGCTTAGTTTGTGTCTCGCGCCCTAATTTAACGGTTTTGCGTAAGTAGTTTACTGTTTCTAAATCATACTCCATCCAACCACCTTGTGGCACGCGCTTATCAAGCTCTAGTTTACCGTAACGAATACGAATAAGACGAGATACTTCCGCATCTTGAGACTGCCATAAACGACGTACTTCACGGTTACGTCCTTCATTTAACGTTACGTTAAACCAGCGGTTAACGCCTTCGCCACCCATAGGGGTTACAGTCGTGAATTTGGCTGGACCATCTTCAAGCTCAACACCACGTAGTAAGTTTTTAACCGTTTCATTGGTTACTTCACCAAATACACGCGCAGAGTATTCACGCTCTACTTCATAGCTTGGGTGCATCAAGCGGTTAGCTAATTCACCATCATTAGTAAAGAGCATCAAACCCGAAGTATTAACGTCTAATCGGCCAACCGCAATCCAACGCTCACCATCAATACGAGGAAGTCGGTCAAATACTGTCCGACGCCCTTCTGGATCTTTACGTGTGCTTAACTCACCTTCGGGTTTGTTATACATAATCACACGACAGATTCTATCTGCTTTTTCTTCAATCTTTACAGTGTGCCCGTCAACACGAATCAAATCGGTTTCTTCAACACGGTCTCCTAACTTTGCCACTTTACCGTTTACACTAACGCGGTTTGCATCAATGTATTTTTCCATTTCACGGCGTGAGCCTACGCCTGCACGGGCTAAGACTTTTTGTAACTTTTCACCTTGTATAATACTCATTCGGATGGTTCTCTCACAGAAGGATCGCTCAATAACTGGTTAATTTTACTTTGCTGCTCTGTTGGCAGCGCAGGTAAGTTTTCAAGTCCAGTTAACGAAAAATAATCTAAAAATTGTTTAGTAGTTGCATATAAAGCCGGCTTACCCGGAACCTCTTTATGCCCTACCACTTTAACCCAATCTCTTTCGAGTAGGGTTTTAATAATATTCGAACCCGTAGTAACACCCCTTACTTGCTCAATTTCACCGCGCGTAATGGGCTGCCTATATGCAATAAGTGATAATGTTTCCAGTAAAGCACGTGAGTATTTTGGTGCGCGTTCTTGCCACAAGTTATTTAACCAAGGGCTTAAACTACTACATGCCTGAAAACGATACCCACTACCAACTTCAACTAAGCGAATACCACGAGTTTGAAAATGTTCTTGTATTGTATCTATTGCGTCGTTTATTCGCGCCATAGAAATAGCTAAATCTATTAATACAGTATCTTTAAGGTGGCGTTTACTCACAGGCTTATCTGCAACAAAAATAGCTGCTTCAATGATCTCAACTAGTTGTTCATCACTAATTCGCCGACCCGCCATACACACTCTTAACAAATAAAAATACACAGCCATCTATTATGACAGAACAACGCCAAACTAGGAAAATATATCTACTAAATAACTAGATTTTAAATACAAAAAAGCCAGTGATTATCACTGGCTTCTAATTTACTCTTTAAAACAACAAATATTAGCTGTGTTTAATGGCTTCTAATGCATCATCTTCAGCTACTGCGTTACCGTATTTTTTAATGTAACCCATAAACTCACTTTTACTGATGCGCTTATCTTGGTTTTTATCCATGTAACCAAAGTGATTTGAAATATCATCATCGTTACCTTCAACTACCGAAATATAGCCATTACTGTCGTTGTCTAAGCTTGAAAAGCTGCTTTCAATTTTATCGAATTTAGCGATTTCAGCTTTAAATGCCGACTCACTTACTTCAGAATCAGTGGCTACTTTACCATTGTTTAACTTCATGTAAGTGTTGAATTCTTTGCGGCTAATTTCGTTATCCATATTGGTATCAATATTTGAAAAATGGCCCCAAATGCTATCGTCATCAGCTTCAACTTTTGAGATGTAGCCATCGCTGTCATTATCTAAACTTGCAAAGTCACTGTCTATTCTTTCAAGACCCTGATTAGATGAACAAGCCGCTAGGCTTAATGATGCTAAAATAGTGGCTGCTAATGTTAACTTTTTCATAAGACGTATCCTTCGTAATTAATTAAATGTCACTTTAACTAATACAAATCCAATGCCAATAATAGTTAACTTATAAGAATCAACAACTTAATCTTGGCTGGTGCATTTATTGAACAGTTTCAACAAGTTAGGCTTGCAAGCTTTGCAAACAACCTTGTAATTTTTGCAAAAAAATACCCGGTAAAAAACCAGGTACCTCAATTTTAGTTATATAGTTCAGCTAATAATTAGATTGCTGCGTTTTGGTAGCGTTTAACAAACTCAGTAACGTTTTGACCATTACATTTTAATGAGTTTAAGTTACCAATTTTTTGGCGAACAGGTGCTAAACCTTGTTTTAAAGCCGTCATACATAATTGAGTTTCTTGTTGAGCATCTTTTGCAAATACTTCTACTTTCTCAACTGATGCGTTGCTTAATGCCGTTTTTTTAGCAATATCGCGAATATCTTCACCATTACATAAAATGCTTTTAGAAAAACGAGATAAGTAAACACCGTGCTGAGCAGCTTCTTTACGAGCAACACTAAAGCCTTCGTTTGCGCTTAGTACACATAACTTAGACTCAATTTTATTATCTTGACTGAAGTAAGTATTGCTTTGTGCTGAAGCAGTTGCAGATGCTAATAAAGCAGTAGCTAAAAGTAGTTGTGTTTTCATGAGAGATCCTATTTGAACGAGCTAAACAAGTGAATTTCGCGCATTATATATTCAATAAAGTTAAGTTCAATTGAATTTTTTATTTATTTAAAATAATTAATACTGCATTTACAATGTTTAAACTTTACTCACCAATTGATCAACATTTGTGCAGCTATTTTCTCATTTCAGTCATGTTATGTACGCGTATTTACTGATACAATTTAATTCATTAAATAGATCCAATTTTAAGGTAAATTTTATGAAAGTGATTTCTTTCAATATCAATGGTCTGCGTGCTCGTCTCCACCAATTACAAGCAATTATCGACAAACATCAACCAGACGTTATTGGCTTGCAAGAGATTAAAGTTCATGACGAAGCATTCCCACTAGAAGATGTACAAAAAATGGGATATCACGTCTACTTTCATGGCCAAAAAGCCCATTATGGCGTAGCTATGTTATGCAAAAAAGAGCCTAAATCGGTCTTAAAAGGCTTCGCTACCGATACAGAGGAATCGCAAAAACGCATGATAAGCGTCACTGTTGAACAAGATAACGGTCGCGACCTTACAGTCATGAATGGCTATTTCCCACAAGGTGATAATATTAATCACGAAACTAAATTTCCTTATAAACGACAATTTTATAAAGATTTAATGACACACCTTGAAACCAACCACACCCCTGATCAAGACGTCATTGTTATGGGCGATATCAACATATCACCCACCGATTTAGATATTGGTATTGGCGAAGTTAATGCAAAGCGTTGGTTAAAAACGGGTAAATGTTCTTTCCAACCGGTAGAGCGTGAATGGCTTGCAACATTACTTAATTGGGGCTTTAAAGACACCTTTAGAGAACAAAACCCAGAAACAGACGATCAATATTCGTGGTTTGACTATCGCTCTAAAGGGTTTGTAGATAACCGAGGGCTTCGAATAGATGTAGTACTTGCGACTGATGAGCTTGCAGCACGCTGTATAGATACTGGTATTGACTACGAACTGCGCGGTATTGAAAAACCCTCAGATCATGCCCCTATATGGTCAACATTTAAGTAATTACTATGCTCAGCATAACAATACAAGGGCTACTTTGGGCCCTTGTAATTATTATTGCCCTACTAAGCTTTGATAAAAAAACATATAAAACATTGCTTAATACGCCAGCCCGTCAAACTGGAGTTCTTGCATGTGCGTTAGTGTTTGCAGTGCTTTGGCGAATAAAGGCTGGCATTTTAACTGGCCTTGATTTACACATCCTAGGTGTTACGGCTGCTACATTAATTTTAGGCTGGCGATTGACGATTTTAAGTAGCCTGCTTGCCACAGCGCTACTCGCTGCCTTTGGTCAAATTGAACTTGAACTGTTACCAGTACAACTGCTTATTGGTGCGTTTATTCCTATTTTACTAAGCTACCTTGGCTTTATAATTAGTTACCAGTATTTACCTCGTCATTTTTTTGTTTATATATTTGTTTGTGCGTTTATAACTGCAGGGTTTATAGCCTGTATAAAGATAAGCCTAGGTGCTCTATTTTACTTAGCTATAGGGCAATACAATTGGCAAGAACTTGCAGATAACTACGTTTATTTAAGTGCCATAATTTGGTTTCCTGAAGCAATGCTCAACGGCATGGCTATAACAATTATGATCACCTATCGCCCGCATTGGGTAAAAACTTTTTACGATAAGGACTACCTAGACTCATGAGTCTACAATATCAATGCCCGCTATGTAACCTCGCACTTTTGAAAGCTGATTCAACACTTCGTTGTGCTAACAACCACAGCTTTGATTTTGCCAAAGAAGGCTATGTTAATTTACTGCCAGTACAACAAAAAAATTCAAAACAACCGGGCGACTCCCTTGAAATGGTGCAAGCTAGACGCGCATTTTTAGAGCGTGGGTACTACCGCTTTTTACAACAAAATCTTAGCGAGTTAGTCGGTCGAATAAGCGCGAATACGGTTATTGATTTAGGATGCGGTGAAGGTTTTTATACCCAGGCAATAGCAAGTAAAACAGACTCTATAGTGTACGGTGTCGATATTTCAAAATCTGCCGTTAAATATGCAGCAAAGCGCTACCCTAAGTGCCATTTTAGTGTTGCATCAATTAGCCAAGTGCCTTTTGAAAGCCAATTTGCTGATGTACTTATTAGTGTATTTGCGCCTTTGTTTGAGGAAGAACTTGAACGTCTAGCTAATAAAAACGCAACATTAGTGGTAGCAAGCCCAGGCCCTTATCATTTAAAAGAGCTAAAATCGTATATATATTCAGAAGTAAACGAACATACTGAAATAGCCACGCCAAAAGGGTTTCAAAAAGCAGAACAGACTCTTTTAACAGAGCATGTAGCGCTTAGCTTTACTGATATTAAAAATTTAATAATGATGACGCCATTTGCATGGAAATTTAGACCCGAGCACTGGGCAGCACTCGAAGAAAAAGGTGAACACAATGTCACCTTATCATTTTATATTACTCAGTTTACCAAAATAGATAATGGTATAACCCGCTAAAACTGCTCTTTAGTAAATGCTCTATCCATTTTTTCAAACATATCTTTAAGTAAGTTAGCAAGCTCCATATAACGGGGCTTGTTTTCACTTAACTGCGTTTGATATCCATTAGCCGCCATTTTAGTGTACAGCTCGTTGTACCATTTTTGCATTGCAGGATCTAAAGGCGTTTGCGCTCGTTTGCCTAACCAAAATAAACCTTGTAAAGGTAGCGATATAAAAAATAATGCACTCGCAATAGCTTGAGGTAAAAAATCAGAACCTAAGTAATTAAGCTGAAAAAACAACGTTAACATAGCCAAGATTGGCATTACTGTAATGGCAAGCTCGGTCGCTCTAATCACTCTAAACTCTAAAAACAAAGGCGCAAGCTCTTTACGCATTGGCCATTTTTTACCATACAAACGGCCTGTTTGTAGTTGTGACATCACACTTTTTTGCATCATGACTCCTCACAGATACTGCTTTTAAATACAATAGAAAACGAGCTATACCAAAGTGTAACACAAAATGAGGGAGTTACACTTTCTCAGTAAAAGAGCTTAAATTTCCCCTTTAATGGCGAACAATCCTAACTTAAACATCATAAATAAGGTAAAATATTTAACATTGAGTTAACCACTTTGCAGTTGAACATTTAATTGTTTTAGCTTTATTTAATACCGTAAGTGTAACTATCACGTATTAACGTTCACTTACTAAATTTGTTTATGGAAATTGAATCTATGCCAACAACCTCACCTGAATCCCAACATGTTTTAGTTTTAAACTGTGGTAGCTCTAGTTTAAAGTTTGCCATTATTGATGCAAACGACGGTCACGAAATTATATCAGGCCTTGCTGAACGCTTGGGCGCCAAAGCCCCCTCCATTAAATACAAATTTAATGGAACTAAGACGGTTATCGACTTAGCGGCTAATCAAGCGCATGCTGAGGCTATAAATACGCTTGTAAGCTTAATAAAGGATCATAACCTTGATGAGCACCTTATTGCTGTTGGGCACCGTGTTGTTCATGGCGGAGAGCATTTCACAAAGTCAGTCTTAATTGATGAAGACGTAATTAACGGTATTACTAAAGCGTCTTCTTTAGCGCCGCTACATGGTCATGCGAACTTGTTAGGTATTTCATCTGCACAAGCTTCATTTATAGGTTTACCCCAAGTAGCAGTATTTGACACAGCATTTCATCAAACTATGGATGAAGTTGCCTACCTTTACGCCCTACCCTATAAGCTTTATACAGGCTACGGTGTAAGACGCTATGGTATGCACGGCACAAGTCATTACTATGTAGCAGGACAAACTGCTAAATTATTAAATCAGCCTATAGAGAAGAGTAATTTCATTAGTGCTCATTTAGGTAATGGCTGCTCTGTTACTGCAATAAAAAATGGTAAAAGTGTTGATACCAGTATGGGTTTAACACCATTGGCTGGTATTGTTATGGGTACTCGCAGTGGAGATATTGACCCCGGTTTATTTAATTTTTTAACTACACAGCTTAGTTACAACGCTCAGCAAATAGATAATTTATTAAACCAAGAAAGCGGCCTACTAGGTATTAGCGAACTCTCTAACGATTGTCGAACGATTGAAGAAGCCGCTGTTGCCGGACATAAACAAGCACGTTTAGCGCTGGATATTTTTTGCTACCGACTAGCCAAACAAATTGCAGCCTACATGGTACCATTACAACGTTTAGATGCACTTATATTTACTGGCGGCATTGGCGAAAACTCCGATATCATACGTGAAAATGTCATTAATCAATTAGCTTTTTTAGGGTTCAGTTGTGACCAGAAGAGCAATCTTGATGCACGTTTTGGTAATCAAGGTATTATTAGTTCAGCCAATACTTCACCCAAAGTGGTAGTAATGCCGACCAACGAAGAGTGGGTTATTGCACTTGATGCCGCTAACATCGTAAAGGAGCTTTAATATGGCACGTCGTATTATGTTAATTCCTGTGTCTACCGGTGTGGGTTTAACGTCGGTATCAGTTGGTTTAGTTCGCGCTCTTGAGCAAAAAACAGTTAAAGTTAACTTTTTTAAACCCATCGCTCAGCCTCGTTCAGGCGAAACAGGTCCTGAAAAATCAACACAAATAGTCACTCAAGGTTCACCTATTAACCCACCCACCCCTTTTGCTCTTGATTATGCTGAGCAAATGATTGGCGACGGTAAAGGTGATGATCTACTAGAGGAAATTGTTGAACGCTTTGAAAGTAAAATAAACGACGATGAAGTAGCTATTATTGAAGGTATGGTGCCTACTCGTCGCCAACCTTATGCTGGACGTGTAAACCGCGAAATTGCGCAAACACTCGGCGCTGAAATTGTATTTGTACTTACCCCTGGTAATTACACCATTACTCAAATAGAAGACCGCCTAGAAATTGCAGCAGGTAATTACGGTGGAATCGATCATCCTCGTGTACTGGGCTGTATTTTTAATAAAGTAAATGCGCCACTTGATGAAGAAGGCCGGGCACGCGCCGATTTAGTCGACGCTTACAAACCCGAAGAGCTTGAAAACGAGTTAAATCGTTTAGCGTCTTTACCTATTTTTAAAAAAAATCCGTTTATGTTGCTTGGCGCAATCCCGTGGGATTTTGACTTAGTAGCGCCACGCGTAAAAGACTTAAGCGCGTATTTGAAAGCAACAATAATTAACGAAGGCGATATGCTTCATCGTCGCCTGCGTCGTATTACTTTTTGTGCTCGTACGGTTTCTAATATTTTAAATTATTTTACGCCAGGGGCTTTATTAGTAACACCAGGCGATCGCTCAGACATACTTGTTGCTGCGTGTTTATCTGCTATGAACGGCACTAAACTTGGCGCTATATTACTCACCGGTGGCTTTGAGCCAGAGCCACGCATTATGGCTTTGTGTGAACAAGCCATGCAAACCGGTTTACCAATACTCGCAACCGATGCCGACACATGGCGCACATCACTATTACTGCATAACTTTAATATGGAAGTACCAAATGATGATGACCAACGCATTGAAAAAGTAAAAGATCACAATGCAGAGCATATCAATTCAAGCTGGCTCGATACTCTAGCTCAAAGTGTGGGTAAAACGCGTAAGTTATCACCACCCGCATTTCGTTATTTATTAACCGATAAAGCACGTAAAGCAGATAAAACCGTAGTATTACCAGAAGGGAATGAACCTCGTACAATTAAAGCGGCTGCTATTTGTGGTCAACGTGGCATTGCTAAAACTATATTGCTTGGCGATCGCGAAGAAATAATGCGTATTGCACAGCAGCAAGGTATTGAGCTAAACGAACATGTAAGTATCATCGAGCCAAAAAGTATTATAAATGATTATATTGCGCCTATGGTCGAAATTCGTAAAAGCAAAGGCCTAACTGCCGTTGTAGCACAAGAGCAACTACAAGATAACGTCGTACTTGGCACAATGATGCTTGAGCAAGGTAAAGTAGATGGTTTAGTATCGGGCGCGGTTAATACCACTGCCAATACAATTCGCCCGCCCCTGCAGTTAATTAAAACAGCGCCAGGATCATCGCTGGTATCTTCCGTATTTTTTATGCTGCTACCTGACCAAGTGTTAGTTTACGGTGACTGTGCTATAAACCCCGACCCTAATGCTGAACAACTTGCTGATATAGCGATTCAATCTGCCGACTCTGCAGCTGCATTTGGCATAGAGCCACGTGTAGCAATGATAAGCTATAGCACGGGTACATCAGGTACGGGTGCCGATGTTGAAAAGGTACGTGAAGCCACAAAAATAGCAAAACAAAAACGTCCTGATTTAATTATCGACGGCCCACTACAATACGATGCCGCTATAATGGAAAATGTAGCACTTAAAAAAGCACCTAACAGCCCTGTAGCTGGTAAAGCGACTGTATTTATATTCCCAGATTTAAATACAGGTAATACAACATATAAAGCAGTACAACGCAGTGCCGACTTAATAAGTATCGGCCCTATGCTTCAAGGTATGCGCAAACCCGTAAACGACTTGAGCCGTGGTGCATTAGTCGATGATATTGTGTATACAATCGCCTTAACTGCAATTCAGGCAGCCCAAGCAGAAGCGCTAATAGCACATTAAACACAACGTGTGCTTTTTATAGCCTAGCTATTATTTATTTAATAATTAACTAGTTAGGCTATTTATACCCTGCAACCCCCATACTTATCCACAGAAATTGTGGGTAAGTTTTTAATCTCTATTAAAACCCACTTCCAAATGCTCATTTTAGTCACGCTTACACCTTTAACTTGAAGGCAATAATCTATACTATAAAGCTATCAATAATGCTGTATCGCAGGCGTTTAATGTCAAAACAAACATTACAATTACACAGCACGGTTTTATCTATTCACAGTTTAGATGTTGACGCCGATATACCTGCGGCGCTACTCAAGCTTCCTTTATTTTTTATATCTAAAACCCAGGATGAACTATCTATTGTTTGCCCTAGTAGCTTTGAAATAGAGAGTTTAGATACCGAATCTGATTGGCAAGCACTTGAGGTGGTTGGCCCACTTGGTTTTTCGCTGACCGGAATAATGGCTAATATATCGGGTGTATTAGCACGCGCTAAAATTTCTATTTTTTCAATCTCAACCTACGATACCGATTATATTTTAGTAAAAAAGCAAACGGCCTCACTAGCACTTAACGCCTTAAAAAAAGATGGTTACAACGTGGTGGCCCAATAGCATATGAAAGCACAAACAATTGAATATCTAGCACTCAATAAAACGCCCCGCAGTGCCATCCTTATTACAAGCCCATTTACAGGTAAAGTAATACCGCTTCAAGAACACCCCGAACCTATTTTTAGGTTTGGTATTCTCGGTCCTGGTATTACTGTAAAGCTCAGTAGCCACAAAATTTTAGCGCCGTTTGATGGCACGTTATTACAAGTAAAAAACGCAGGTACTGAGTTTATTTTACAGGCTAAAAATGGTTTAAAAGTTTTAATCAACTTAACTATTACCGGTTCGCAATCAATTACACATACTCATATTGCACAATTAAATGGTAGTGAAATAAGTAAAGGCCAGCGCCTAGCTTATTTTGATTTACGCGAACTAGAAACGCCTATGCTGGCCAGTTTAATCTTACTTAACGGCCATAATCTCGGCACATTTCATTACTCACATTCGCATGTAAATGCGGATGTAGATACCTTATTAACTATTATTAAGAAGAACTAGATTTATGATCACTCTATACGGTATTAGCAATTGCGACACGATAAAAAAAGCAAAAAAATACTTAGCCGACAACAACATCGAATTTACGTTTCATGATTACCGCAAAGATGGCGTAAATGAGCAAATGGTAAGTGATTTTGCAGATAAACTCGATTGGGAACAGCTTGTTAATAAACGTGGCACAACTTATCGCGCACTAACTGATGAGCAAAAACAGAGTTTGACGAAAGAAAGTGCTATCCCATTGTTAGTTGAACAACCTGCCATGATCAAACGCCCAGTACTTATTAACAATGGCAGTTACCACTTAGGTTTTAAAGCAGCCCAATACGATGAGATATTTAAATCATGAAAGATGATGTAATTGCACTCGCTCAAGCACTAATACAACGTGAGTCAGTAACGCCCGAGGATGCTGGCTGCCAACAGATGATGAACGATCGCCTTGCTGCGGTTGGTTTTAATATTGAGTCATTATTTTTTACCGACACATTAAATACATGGGCTCGAAAAGGCACACAATCACCGCACTTTTGTTTTGCAGGCCACACTGATGTTGTGCCAACAGGCCCTGAAAAAAATTGGCAACACCCGCCGTTTTCAGGATTAATAAAAGACGGTTTATTACATGGGCGCGGCGCTGCCGATATGAAAGGCTCGTTAGCTGCAATGCTTGTTGCAACCGAGCGGTTTGTTACTAAACATCCAGATCATAAAGGCTCAATTTCTTTTTTAATAACCTCTGACGAAGAAGGCCCGTTTATAAACGGGACTACCCGTGTAATTGATACGCTAGAGGCGCGCGGTGAAAAAATTGATATGTGCCTAGTAGGCGAGCCTTCATCACGAGATGTATTAGGTGATGTTGTTAAAAATGGCCGCAGAGGTTCACTTACCGCTTTTTTAACCGTTAAGGGTGTACAAGGGCATGTCGCCTATCCACATTTAGCACAAAACCCAATTCACCTAGCAACCCCTGCCCTTACTGAGCTTAGCCAAACGGTGTGGGATAACGGAAATGAATACTTCCCTGCTACCAGCTTTCAAATTTCAAATATTAATGGCGGCACAGGTGCAGGCAACGTGATCCCGGGTGAGCTAGAAGTACAGTTTAACTTTAGATTTAGCACGCAAGTAACACATGAGCAATTACAACAACGTGTAAATGACATACTACAAAAGCATAACTTAAATTATGAATTAAGCTGGATAGTAAATGGCTTACCTTTTATTACCGAGCACGGCCCACTTGTTGATGCCACAGTAAAAGCGATTAAATCAGTAACCGGTTTAACCACAAACCTAGAAACTACCGGCGGCACATCAGATGGTCGCTTTATTGCACAAACAGGTGCTAAAGTAATTGAACTTGGCCCACGTAACGAAACTATTCATAAAGTAGATGAATGCGTAAGTACCGATGATTTAATAGCCCTTACCGACATTTACGAGCAAATACTAGAGCAACTTTTAGCATAATGGATGTAACTAAACCAACATCGATAATGTGTATCACAGGGCAAAGTGATACACATTTAACTGACATACAAAATCATCGCTTGCACAGCGCTATTATTAGCGACTTTTTAGCGCTGCAAAGTGCAGCTCAAAAAGCGGGATTTGATCTTACTATTGCCTCAAGTTTTCGCGACTTTGAACGCCAGTCAATTATTTGGAATAATAAGTTTTTAAGTATTCGACCTGTTTATAATAAACAGCAAAAGGTTGTAAATTTAACTAAATTAAATGATGTAGATAAATGCATAGCAATAATGCTCTACTCTGCACTACCTGGCGCAAGCAGACACCATTTAGGGACTGACTTAGATGTGTTTGATAAAGCTGCGGTCAGTGATGATTATAAGCTACAGCTAACACCTGATGAATACCTGCAAGGTGGGCCGTTTGCACCTTTAAGTAATTGGCTTGATACTAACTTAGTTAAATTTGGTTTTTATCGCCCTTACCAGCATGATTTAGGTGGCGTAGCACCTGAGCTTTGGCATATAAGCCATATTAAGCAATCACAATTATTAGTGAATAAACTTAGCGAGCAAGTACTTTTTGAATGCATAAAAAACAGTGAACTACAGGGTAAGCAGGCAATACTTGATAACTTACCTGCTATTTATAAACGCTTTGTAACAAACGTAAGCCCACACCTAAAAGAAGGTTAGGTTTTATTAAGCCTTCTTTTTATTTAAAATAAACACCAGCACGGCCCCTAATATTAACGAGCTTGCTACTATAAACTCAATTGTTACCTGCTCTGATAAAAACATAACACCAGCAATGGCAGCAAGTACCGGCACACAAAGTTGCACAACCGCAGCTTGGGTACTTTTAAGTAGTGGCATTGCTACATACCAAACACTATAACCAACTCCAGACGCTATTGCCCCCGAGGCACACGCAAGTAATACCCCTTCAATACTCATATTTTTTAAATAACTCATACCTACAAGTAATAAAACAGGGATAGCAACTAAGCTTCTTATAAAGTTAAACCCAGTAGTAAGCAGTGGCGATACGCACACTTTACCGCGAATACTGTAAATACCCCATGCCACACCACTGAGTGCCATAAGTGATGCACCTAATAATGAAGGCACCGCTGCAGATGGCAGCATTAAATATACAAAACCAGATAACGCCACTATAAATGCACACCACTGGAGTACGCTTAATTGCTCTTTTTGATAAATACCCCAGCCAATCATAGTAAGTTGCACAGCAGAAAATAAAATTAGTGCACCGGTACCGGTATCTAGCTCTACGTAGGCAATCGAAAAACAAAGCGCGTAAACAAGCAGGCTAATACTGCTTCGCCAGCTTCCTCTGTCACTTAAAATAGCGGGATTGAATGTGCCTTTACGTTTTAAATTATGGGTATAAATAGCCATTATAATGCCCAAACATGCAGCCCCGCTAAGTAAGCGAATAACAGTAAAGTTCCAAGCATCTATATAACCTTCTGCTAAGGCCATTCTGCAAAAAAGAGAATTTGCGGCAAACGCAATTAAAGCAATTAATGTGTATATGGTGGCTTTCAAAAAAATTCCTTCGCAACGAAAAATAACTATATTGTTTTAACTCACTCGCTAATTAACCAACCACGTTCAAGCCATTGATTAATTTTAGTAATTAAAAACCCAGCGATTTTCTCGCCTGGGAGTTCATTTAAACAGGATTGACATAACTGTGCAAAGGGTGTGTTTTGTTTTAATAAACTCAGTAAGCGGTATTCTTGTGCATCAACGCTTAAATATTGTGTACGCCTTTGAGCATCACGTGCTACAACCCAAAAGCGAGGTTCTGAGACTCTTGGCTCTGGCGGTGTTTGCTTTTGTTTTATTGCCTGCCAACTTTCAACCGCCAACGTATAAAACACAACTAACTGAACACTTGGATGTAATTTTAATAGTAAAGTTGGCCATTGCTGAGGTTCAATACTTTCAAGCTCTGATACATTAAGTAATGTTTTATCGCTTGCATCAAAAGTACTTAGTAATAGTCGTTCAAATTTTGCTATATCTGCAAGTATGGGGTAATCACTAAAAGGAGTATTAGCGGCTAAATAATCTGGTAGCTTCTCTGCAAAAATTCGTAGTGACGTATGAGTTGAAGGATATAAAGCTAAATAACCATCAACCATCATCTCAAATAAATCATCACCTAAGTAAATGCCCAACTGTTCGTGATCTTGCTCAATCACGGCTCTTAAGCGAATTTTATAAGCGCTTTGATAAATAGAGAGTCGCTGTTGTGTATTTAACTGCCCTTGCTGCGCAATTTGCTCGCTAATATCCGAACTTTCTCCTTGCAGTAAATCCATAAACTGTTGTTGCAGCTTTGCTAAACCACTCATGACCTTATATCCCAAAACGGTTTCACTAGCGCTTTGGCATGCTCAAGCTCAGTAATTAAATCATCAAGGGAGCCAATATTATCATCGCGTTCAATCATGGTACTTACCGGATTTAATGTTTTTGCATACTGAGCATATAAGTCCCATACCGCATCGGGAACATCTTCATCGTGCGTATCTATAATATGCGTACCAAAGTCTTGATGTCCTGCTAAGTGAATTTGTGCAATAGCTGTACTCGGAATAGCTGATAAATAATCCATTGCATTAAAGTCGTGATTACGCGCACTTACATAAACATTATTTACATCCATTAAAAACTTACAGCCTGTTTGCTTATGTAATTGCGCTAAGAATTCCCACTCACTCATTTGTGAATCGTTATAGGTTAAATAGCTCGATACATTTTCAAAAATCATTTCGCGCCCTAGGTAGTCCTGAACTTGCGAAATTTTATTTGCTAAATGATCAAGCGCCTCTGAGGTGTAAGGCATTGGTAGTAAATCGTGGCTATTAATACCGCCCACTTGGGTAAAACATAAATGATCAGACACCCAATGCGGCTCAACCCTCGCAATTGTGTTTTTTAACTGATTTAAGTAGTCCTTATCAATAGGGTCAATACTACCAATCGACATTGATACCCCATGCATAACAATCGGATAATCTGCTCTTATTTTATTTAAATAATGCCAAGGTTTTCCACCGGCTACAAAATAGTTTTCTGAAATAATTTCAAACCAATCTACAGCTGGTTTATCTGCAATAATTTGCTCAAAATGCGGGGCTCTTAGTCCTAAACCAAAACCTAAAAAACGATTTGTCATAAACTTCCTTAATAAGCCTGAATAATAAACACATCGTTCAAGCTTATTTTATGCGTTCGATAAATTGGTATTAGCTACCTACAGAACCACCAATATCACCACATGCTTTTGCAGGCATTGATACAAAACCGGTGCCTTTACATGATGCATGTCCAGCACAAGCATTATTAGCAGTCTTACAATCGTTATGACCGCCACACACATTTACATCGTTACAATGTACTAAATCTGCTTTAGCTACACTGCCAACCCATTTATCTTTTACTGTACCGCCAACGTCAGCACATGATTTTGCAGGCATTGCTACAAAACCAGTCCCTTTACATGACGCTTGACCTGAACATGCATTCTCAGCTGTTTTACAATCGTTATGGCCACCACATACATTCGCATCATAACAATGAACTAAATCAGTTGTTGCGCCATTACTAGCAACTGCACTTGATGTTGCCGTTTCTGCCTCTGTTGCATTACAACCAACTAAACCTGCTACCATTACAGCCATTGCTGCACCTGTAAACTTTTTCATTTTTTAATTCCTCTAAGTGATATAACTCTTAGCAAGACCGCTAAAGCGAAAATACTATTTCAGTGGAGTGATAATAAACCAAAAAAATTCACACTTTGTTCACTAATGTCACTTTATATTTCTTTATTAGCAGGCAGTTTTACTCTACGATTTTTTACAATATTTCACACATTTAGCTAAAAATAGTATGTTAATGTATACAGGTAAATTAAGAGGAGTGCTCAGTGCGCCGCAGTATAATTTTAAGCTTTTGTTTTATTTTAAGTGGGTGTAGCACAATGGGTTTTAATGACCTATTTAATGACTATGCCACACAAATGACACCAATAAGAAATGCGATCGAGAAAAACAACATCGAAGAAGCGCAATCCCTTATTGCTAATAATAGCACCCTGCACAGCAGCTACTTACTCAACCAACTTGAGCAAGCTCGTTTAAACGACTTAGCAAATACACCAGATGATGCACAAAGTAAATTTGAGAACGTGTATACGCAAATGCAAAAAAAGCGTGAAGCCGCCAAAATACAAGTTAGTGCGGGCCTTGAACAAAGTAACGCTTTATTTACCAACGACTCAGCAATAACTTATGTGCCACCCGCTTACGAAATGAGCATGCTTCATAGTTATAAAGCACTTAACTACGTGTATAAAAATGATGTTGAAGGCGCATTGGTCGAAATTCGCCGAGCTAATAAAGTACAAGTTGATGCGCTTAGCGAGAATGAAGCAGAAGTAGACTCAACCGTTAAAGAAGCTCAGCAACACTACCCAAGCATGAGCAATGTAACCAGAAACATAAAAAATGGCTTTCAAAATGCCTACACATTTTACTTATCTGCTTTGCTTTACCAAAGTGCTAAACAATACGACGACGCCTATATCGATTATAAAAAAGCATTGGCTATACAACCTAACAATATTTATTTACAGCAAGATGTGATGCGCCTTGCTAAAAAACAAGGGTTTGACCAAGATCTAAATGAATTTAAAAAACGCTTTGGCGATACGCCCACTATTTCTTCATCACAAGGCGAAGTAATTGTTTTATTTGAACAAGGATTAGTACCAAAACAAGATGAATTTAAACTGCGCTTGCCAATTTATTCATCACGTGGCGATGCACGCTTTTACAGCTTGGCGATGCCGGTATATAAAGATAATGCCTATGTGCGCCGCCTTAACAATATAAATATAGATGCACAAAGCTTGGCGCTTAGCCCACTGGTACACATTGAGGCACTTGCAGCTAAAACTCTAGAAGATCAAATACCTGCAAAAGTCGCTCGCCAAGTACTCAGATTAGTAGCCAAAGAGAAAGTACGGGCAGAACTTGCTCGCAGTGCCGGTGATGTAGGTAACATACTTGCTAATATTTATAATTTGGCGTCTGAGCAAGCTGATACACGCAGCTGGCTTACACTTCCAAATCAAATAAGTGTCGCAAGGCAAAGCCTAAATACAGGTGAGCATTCTGTGCATATAGGCACACAAGCACCCATAAATTTTACCATTAGTAAGCAAGGGTTAACGTTAATTTACTTAACCTCTATTAATAACTACTTTAATTACCACGTAGTTCAACTTTAGGAGCCATCATGAAATACATAGCGCCATTATTAGCAGCCTTAATGCTCAGTGCATGTTCCAGCCAACCGGTTACATCGGGTATTTCTGTTGAACAAAATAAAAACCAGTTTAATGAGCAATTACGTGTAGATAACCCAGAGCTTGGTAAAAAGCTGGCCATTACTGATGTGAAAACACGTCAAACCAACCAGTTAACCGATGTAGTAGTGACACTTTCGAGCCAGTATAAAAAATCACAATATTTACAGTATCAGTTTAATTGGTTTGATAAAGACGGCTTTGTAATTAAAGGCAACCATTCACCTTGGCAAGCACTCACCTTATTTGGTTTTGCAAAAACACAATTACCGGGCTTAGCACCGAGCTCTGATGCGGTTACCTTTTCTTTAGCAGTAAGAGAAGTGTCTACCGAATCACAAGAATTTAAAGATTAAAGGAAACAACCATGATCATCAGTAACAAATTTAAAACAGTATCAACTTACGCTTTAGTTGGCTTGAGCGCTTTAGTATTAAGTGGCTGTGCTAATAAAGCCGTAGTAAGTTATGGCGATGCACAAGCAGTAGAAACAACCGATATTAATTTTGGCTCTACCGATTTACAAAAAGTAGCTAGCCAAATGACCGATTCATTACTCAGCTCACCCGTTGTTGGCACAATGACCGCTAATAAACGCCCTGTAGTATTTGTTGAGCGTATTAAAAACAAAACTAGTGAGCACATTGATACTGAATCAATCACCGATTCAATCTCAACGCAAATGCTACGCAGTGGTAAATTCCGTTTTGTAGATATGACGCGTGTTGAGTCAGTACGTGAGCAATTAACGTTTCAAAACGAAGATGCCCTTGTTAACCCTGCAACAGCCGTTGCATTTGGTAAACAAATTGGCGCGCAATATATGTTATACGGAAATTTATCGAGCATAGTTAAATCAAACGCTGATAAATCAGATGTTTATTACAAATTTACAATGCGCTTAATGGATATGGAAAGCGGCCTTGTAGAATGGGCTGACGAAACTGAAATTCGTAAAACTAAAGAAAAATCGACATTTGGTTGGTAGTTACTAAGCCTTTACGGGCTAATAAGCCCATAAAGGCTACCAATAGGAGATTATTATGAAAGCTATAATATTAATAATGTGTGCCCTACTTAGTGTGAGCGCGCCAACTTTTGCTCAATACGAGCGCAATAAAGCAGTCCCTGTGCAGCAAGTTTTATTTGGTGACGTAAAATCGGTACGCAATATTACCGAACAAGAAATCATTCAAGACAAAAACAACGGCTGGAAAACCTTCGGCGGTGCATTACTCGGTGGTGTTGTAGGCAACCAGTTTGGTGGCGGTAGCGGCCGCACAGTAGCAACAATATTAGGCTCGGTAATTGGCGGCAGTGTTGCACACAATAGGCAGCAGCAAAGTCATTATCAGCAAAATCATTTTGTAGAGTTATTAATACAAGTTGAAAACGGCGACCAGTTTATGGTTGTTCAAGATCAAGACCAATCAATGCGCTTTAGCAAAGGCGATAACGTAAGATTAGTGTACTTGAACGACAACACGGTGCGTGTAGATAAAGCGTATTAGCCAATATATTCATGACTAATGTAAAAAACGAGCCAAATTTGGCTCGTTTTTTTATTTTTTAAATAACTATACTTGGCGATAGTCTTTAAAAAAGCGCTTCATTTTTAACATCGCATCCGATAAATCATCTTTGCTTGGTAAAAATACCAATCTAAAATGATCCGGCTCGGGCCAATTAAACGCCCTGCCATGTACAAGTAATATTTTTTCGGCTTTTAGCAAATCGTACATCATCTTTTCATCATCTTTAACGTTAAAAAGTGCTGTATCTACTTTGGCAAACGCATAGAGCGCACCTTTAGGTTTTTTACAACTAATGCCTTCAATAGCGTTTAACCCGCGCCATGCTATATCGCGCTGCTCGTATAAGCGCCCACCTGGGTTAATTAAATTATCAATTGATTGCACGCCGCCCAACGCTTGTTGAATTGCATATTGCGCAGGTACATTGGCGCACAAACGCATAGATGAAAGTATTTCAAGGCCTTTGCGTAAATCATCCATTACCGAGGTACGACCGCTTAGAACCATCCACCCCATTCTTAGCCCCGCTGCACGGTAGGTTTTTGCTAAACCATTGAAAGTAATGATTGGTACATCATCACACAGTGAGCCGATTGAAGTATGCGTTATACCATCGTATAAAATCTTTTCGTAAATCTCATCGCTCAATAACAGCAGTTTATGTTCACGCGCTATATCAATTAATTGCATTAACAAATCATCACTGTAAACCGCACCTGTCGGATTATTAGGATTAATTAATACCAAAGCTTTAGTTTTAGACGTTATTTTGCTTTTTATATCTGCAATATCCGGAAACCAATCTTGCTCTTCATCACATAAATAATGCACCGGATTACCACCCGATAATGTGACAGAAGCAGTCCAAAGTGGATAATCTGGAGCTGGAATAAGCACTTCATCGCCATTATTTAATAGCGCTTGGGTGATCATCTGAATAAGTTCGCTTACGCCATTACCAATATATATGCTATCTACATCTAAATTATGTAATCCACGTTGTTGGTAGTGCTGATAAATAGCCACGCGGGCTGAATAGAGGCCTTTAGAGTCACAGTAACCTTGGGCTGAATATAAATTGCGGATAATATCGCGGTGCATATCTTCTGGCATATCAAAACCAAAAGCAGCTGGATTACCTATATTCAATTTTAATACTTTTTGACCTTCGTCTTCCATTTTTTTAGCTTGTGCTAAAACCGGCCCACGAATGTCATAACATACACCCTCTAATTTGTGACTCTTTTTAATATCAGACATTTTTACCTCTTTAGGGCGTATTGACTTTATGGATTAAATTTGTTCAACCTAGGGGCGATTTAATCGCGGCGCGAGATTTGTAACCTAGTGGGCTAAGTAAAAATTGAGTAACAAAGAGAAAATAGCCCCTAGGAAGAACCCTCTGGGCAATGCGTGTTTGGATTTTATGTGTTGTTCTCGCCTATTTATGTGGAAAAACCACACTGCATAGGCTCTGCCTAACCTAAAAACCAGACACTCGTTGCAAATTCAATCCCGAAAGATCAACACGCCCTAGTGAGTCTTTAGACTAACCTAGTAAAGGCGTAAAATGCCAGTCAATTTAGGTGCTTAATACTGAAATAAATTCACGTTTCAGCGTCAATAATTAACGAGATGCTAACCATTCATTTAGCTTAGCTTGAGAGCCTGTTACTTGAGCCATTAAGCTATTAGATGCGTCGATAGCTTCAGCTAAGTTATCTAGGTTTAAATTTTGTTCAATAACACGCGATACTTCAGCAAGGCTTGAAGCACCAAACTGCGCCGCATTCGATTTTAAGCTATGAGAGTGGCGAATAGCTGCTTCTTTATCTTTACCAATGGTTGCTAACACTTCTGAGCCTAAACGTTCAAACTCTGAGCAGCAAAAATCAAGTGTATCAGCAAACTGCTCACCCAATAACGATTCCATACTCTCTAATGCTGATGTATCAATATTTATTTCTGTCATATTTTAAGCCCTTAAAACAATCCATGTAAGTTACAGTTTAATAGTACTACTTTATATTGATGCGTAAAAAAAACCAACTTAATTACCTTATAAATGTATAATTGCGAGGATCATACTGGCAACAAAAAGTTTATTAAATGGCACGCACACTTTGTAATCATTGTAACTTTTCAATAAACACCTGTATTTGCAACGCAATTACAAATATAAACAACAAAGTTACGGTTATTATTCTACAGCACCCGAGTGAAGAAAAAATAGCAAAAAATACCGCTAAACTACTCAATTTATGCCTAACTGATTGCCAAATAATCAAAGGCGAAAATAATGATGACTTTTCCATACTAAAAACACTGCCTGTAAGCTCAACTGTTTTACTCTACCCTAACGAACACGCTGTAAATTTAGACGATAACACTGAGCAGCCAAATGTAAAAAACATCACCCATTTAATCGTGGTTGATGGTACATGGAAAAAAGTCTACAAAATTTTGCAGCTCACCACATTACTAAATCAATTTAAAACGGTCAGTTTTAAACAGCTACCTAAAAATCGTTATGCTATTCGTAAAGCTCCTCGGGCCGACAGCCTATCCACACTTGAAGCTGTAGCGCATAGTTTGTTTTTAATAGAGCAGCTAAATCCCGCACCACTTTATAATGCGCTAAATGAATTAATACAAAAACAAACCCAACACATGCCTGAGCACGTAAAAGCACGTTACTTAGATTAAATTCGTTACTATATGAAACTTGCAATGCGTAACTACCCTAACAGACTAAAACGTGGCTTTACTCGCCAAGGACCCGACTATCGCTTTGACGACCAAGTCGACTTTAGCGATATAAGAGATACCTTCGGCTTTAGGTCAATGGTCGTTGGTAAATGGGTAACTAAAGAAGAGCGCTACATTAGCGCCAATTTAATTTACGATGCACTGGCCGACCTTGCGCAAATACTGCATTTACCACCTAAAGCAATTGGCCTGCGCGGGAAGCTTAACTTTGCATTTGGCCATGGTGGTCAAAAAGGCGTGCAAGCGCATTATAATGCAGCCTCTCAAACACTTGCTCTTGCAAAAAATGCAGGCGGTGGTGCACTTGCTCATGAATGGTTCCATGCGTTTGACCATCATATAAGCGAGCACTTATTTGCAACAAAACCACAATTTGGCTTTGCCTCAAAATTGTGGCTTTCAAACACGCCTAATTTATCGCATCCACTTAATAATGCTTTGAACAGTTTTTATAAACATGTATTTCTAGATGAAGATGGTATTGATGCAAATAACTTTGTACAAACGTGTATAGAACACGATAAAGCCCACAATATGAATTATATGAGCATGCCAGAAGAGCTTGCAGCACGGTGTTTTGAAGCCTGTATTGAAGGCCACACATATATAAAAAATAGCTTTTTGGTGGGAGGCTTAAAAAGTAGTAATTTAATATACCCAAATAGTGAGCATATCAATAAAGCAAATGAAGCACTTAACCACTATTTTGAACTACTGGGTTATGCGCTTCATAAAGTATAAATACAACCGATAAAGTACTAAAGTATCATACCTTCGCCATCCACTCCGTTTTAAAGCTTCTAAAAATCGCTCCATTGGCGCATTATCCCAACGGTTTCCGCGTCGACTCATGCTTTTGTGATTTCATAGCGCCATAAACGTTGGCGATATTGTAAGCTTGTATAATGGCTACCTTGATCTGAATCAAACATCAGTTCAGCCGGTTTTCCTCTACTTTCATACGCAAGTTCAAGCGCTTTTAGCGTTAAGTTAGTCTTTGGCGACAACGACATTGCCCAGCCAACAACTTTACGCGCAAATAAATCAATAACGGCTAAATAAGCCCAGCAATTACCTGTGTAAATATATGTAACATCACGGCACCACACGGTATCTGGATCAACAACATCAAACTGCCTATCTAGCAAATTTGGGATTTCAAGGTGTTCATTATCATCATGTTTATATTGATGCTGTGGGACTTAGCAGCTCTTTAATTTTAGTTTAACCATCAGCTTAGCGGCACGATAACGGCTTAATTCAAACTTATTACTCGTTGCTATTATAGCGATTGTCCTTGCCCCTGCTAAACCATCACTCATCACATGTATTGCTTTTAATTCAGCCTTAATTGCTCAGGTGTCGGCGTTGTATCCCGTATAGCCCAATATTTATAGCCGCTACGATGCGCATTGAATACGCTACACAACACGCTAATTGGATAACGCTCCCGTTGATTTAACTTCTCAATTAAGGAGAATTGTTCAGGGAGTCGGACATAAAGAGAGCGGTAGCTTTTTTGATATATCCTTTCCTAATTCGATGCGTTGGATTTGCTTTTTAAGTTCCCATATTTCTATTTGTTCGGGTGTCATTGGTGAAGCAGTTGGTGACTGACCATTACGTTCTGGCTTTAATTGAGTAACCCACTTACTTACGGTTGTTTTAACAACCACCCATTGCTTTGGCTGCTTCTTATTGTTTATCGCCTTGGTCAACGACAAGCTTAGCTGTTTCTAATTTGATTGCCGCAGAATACGCTGCGCGTCTTAATTTCGTCATTTTTTACCAAAATTTGTATGCTTACTAGCATAATATTTCTTTTTAATGGGTAGCCAAATTAACTATGCTACTACAAGTTTGAACGCAAGATATTAATGGGCTTTATTCTTATTTAAAATAGCGTTCTGCCTTTGTACATGTAAGTTTAGAAAATAAAAATTTACTCGCGTTATCTGGGCATAGTTTCTTTAAAAGGCTCACGGCATAACGCTCGCACCTTCGCAAAGTATACAACTCATATTCCTCAGTAACACCAAGCGCAGATTGATAACTCAACTGATCAAGGTATTCATTAGCACCTAAAGCAATAACAGCCTTCTCTGTCTCTGCGGATGAGTGATAGATTTTACCTAGTAAATCATTGGTAAAATCAACAACTGAGTTACTTTCAGATAAATCATTTTTTAGTGAGCATACACTAAGATAAGGAGTCGCTTTTCCCACATAAAAATATAAACTTTCCCCCATCGTAAACTGACTAAACAGTATAATGCTCAGTAAAAAAAGAGGCTTAAGCAGTTGCACCTTATATTTCTCCATGTATTAGGTAAGTTATATATTATAAAAAATTCACTGCGGCTAATAATTTAATACTTGCTGAGTCTGTTGCAGACTAAAATTTAGAGCTGACTTCTTTAGTATTTAAATTGTTTTTTATTTCGTCTTTTTAATCTTTTAATAACATTAACACTCACATTAAATATTTACTGTTAGAAAATAGCAGTAATACTAAGTTAGACATTAAAAATAAAAATTAAATATCTAAATCATTAAATTATCACTCACATTTATACGTAAATATTAATCCTAAAATATAAATCAGGGAAAAAGCTATAGCGCACCCGGCAACTAAATTATACATATTAATCACCCAGTTTGAGCTGCTAATATGAGCACCAAGAACAATATACATATATATGCCAATAAAAACCCGATAACCCTAGATCTGAGTGCATTTACAGTATCATATAGCTAAAGCACAAGCTAAACTGTATTTTAGTTTTGGTATTGAATTTATCTGTAAGCTGGCCACAGTCATTTCACTCACCATCATCTAGATTCATTATTCAAAAAATAATGTAGGTAAAACATTAAAAATACGCAAAGCATAAAAGTTACAAAATACACTGCTATAATGAAGTAAACCATGAAATGCCATACAAAACTTAATGAATAGTCGCGATTTCCTGACTCTAAATTTCTTTAACCATTCTGATCTTTTTCCCTTTTAAATAAAAATATGCCATAAGGCATGCTAATAAAAAACATAGAGCTAAATGTTATAAATAAAATATAATAAAGCTTAAACAACACCTGCAAAATTTTGGGGACTTTTTTCTTTTACCTATTACTTTATGCCATCTTGCATACCAGTCGAATAGAAATATAGTGCAATGCGCCGCTACCAGCAGTTATGATACTTAATGAGTAAAAACGATTACCATCATCTAGCAAACGTGTGTTTTTACCCTTTATAGCTAATAAAATTGGTAATATTGTAAAAAAGAAAAGACCAGAACAATGGGCTACCTTGATATTAAAATATTGATGCTAATATATCTCAAAACTATCTAACTAATTACAATCGTATTTTGATAATTCAGTAAAGAGTCAGCCCAATTTTGTTATGACTACTGCTTCATTTTTTTGCTGCTGCATGACTCACATATAGCCCTGCTTAACCTTCAATATTAAATGTCACCTTTAATTTTAACTGAGGCTGACCACGCATTATGACGACAAAATTTTTAAGTCAATCACAGCAAGTCGCACTGCAACAAGCACTGTAAACAGTAAGCTGTTAGACCGTAATGCTGTAAATACTGGTAACTCTCCATCACAAGAGCAACAAGCCTATGACCATATCCCGTAACGCTCTATCGCTTTAATTTACAAAAGATAAAATGGTCATCATTTCTAACAACAGCGATAAACACTTCGAGCAACGAATGCTGGTGGTTAACAACAAAACTTATCAGATATCAGCAAAGCCCAACCCGATGACGCCGTAAAAGTTGAACAATCCACATTCTTTAGCGGTCTTTTTCGCGAAGAGCTAGCATATATTGATACTTTACTTAGAACTGGGAAATAATCGGAATAAAGGTTTAATATCAATACACAATAATACATAATTTAATCTATGTATTGTCACTTTTAACCCAAATAACTGATAATTACTTTAACTACCTAAATAAGTTATGATTATTTAAATCTTAACTGGTGTTTTTGTAAAGTTAAGAAGTTATTAATGGATACCTTATGTCATTTTTTAAAACGTTCATTCCTGACTTGGATGAACTAGATTTAAAAACACAGAAATTAAACAAGTCATTAAAAGATAAGATAAACCGTCATTGGAAAGATGTCTTTGATCAAGCAACTCTTATGCTACTTTATTCATCACTAATTAAAGAGTTAAGATTATTTCGTGAAGGTCAAAGCCAACCTACGAAATTATATTATTTTTTACAGCTATTTAGTTCATCAGATTATAAAGTTATTTTTGACAAAAATTATCATCATGCTTTGCTTATGCACACAGAGTTATTAGAAAGTGAAATAGAACAGCTATTACTTGAGAAAAACACGCAACTGTTCCAAAACCCAACACCTGCAAAGGACGCTGATTTAAGGGAGATGGTGAGTGATTTAATTTCTTTATATTTTTATCATCCTTCTTATCACAGTGAGGGGTATGAAGGCCTAAAACATATTGGTGGCAATTTAGCATTTAAGTTTTTACATACTTATCCTTACCAAAATACCAGTAATCTTCTAATCAGTTTATTACCATCAGCCTCAGACCCCTTAGAAAAATATACACAATTAATTAATGACATTGTATGTAGCAAACAAAACGATGAAAATCGTGATTTACTACTTTATATTTTAATAAGCGAAATAATTGGTTTTTATACCGAAAAAAGCGACTTTTTATATAAAAAATCAAAAGAGATCTTAACGTTACTTTCAACTCATATTACACATTGGAATGACGAGCAGCTTGATTACTTTATAACTCAAGGCGTATTTAATGGCTATGGCATTTATCCAAACCCACAAACGAAGATTGATAAAATAAAGAGTTATATAACCCAGTTAAATAAGGGTGACGGTAATGCTAAGATTGTTAAAAAACGAGTTAAAGAATATAACCAAGAAATAGTAAACATTAAAAATGACCCAAACGCCTTTATAAATACGAGCTATAACAAGGCTGCTAAAAAATTAATGGTAAAAAATAATACCATTACATTTTTAGAGAACCTTTCAAAACTTACCCCAAACAGTAAAACAAAAGTACAGCTTGAACAACTTATCGAAAGAATTTTAGCTCTTAAAAACACACCCAAAGCATTTCCGATTAATAAAAAACCTAAAATCAAATTTAACGATCTGCATTTTAAGTTACTTGTTATTGAAGAGCTGATGTATAACAAAAATTTATTAACCCCTAAGTTTGACCTTACCGAGTTTATAGCTGAATACCACCAGCGAGAAATTGATAAAGAGCAAGAAGGATATGAAGTTATACCCGAGGTACTCGCTTACTTTAAAGGACTTGATATCCCAGAGGAACTGTTAGCAAAAGTCACTTCTCTGACACAAGATTGCGGTGTCGATGGCGGCTCAGAAGTTTATTCTCAGATATGGCCTTTTTGGGATCCAGGCTGTGGAGATGAGGTATTAAAAGTAAGCAACAAAGCATCAAAAGACTTACCACTGCTACCTAACTTAAAACAAGTCATTGGTTTAGAGCACAGTAATCCATCAAAAAAATTAATTAACAGCTTTAAAGCACATCATATCCAATTAACTGAACAGGATGTTTAATTTTAATCTCTAGGAGTAGCAATGTTTAATTCAGCAGAAGAAATTCACCAGCATATTGGCCAATCAATGTTCAACGCATTACCCGAACAGTGGGATAAAGCTTATTGTGATATCGGTCTGAGTCGAGAAAACACCTGTGGTTTTATGACTGGAACTTACTATATCGGCGGCGAAGAAAAAATTTATGATATAGATATAGTCGATGGTGTACTGAAAAATTCTCAGGGTGATGAAGCATTTTATGCACTTTATAAAATGATGAAAAAAGACGAAGCGGATATTCCTTGGAATAAAGCTCGCTTTGAATTGGAAAGTGATGGTAGTTACGACATTAAAACTAAGTTCGATGAAGATTATATAATCTACACTGGATTAGATGCCGAGGGTGCAGAGTTTGACTCATTAAGTAGCGACTTTCATTTAGCCATAGAGTCGTGGGAAAGCCTACCAAATGATATGACACGCCCATGGAAAAAAGGCAGTTATGATAAGAGTAAATTTTTGCAAAGTAATTTAGATGTTCAACAACAAACTGAATCAGAGCAAGCAATATTATCATCTTATTGGCAACAAGCCGGTGAAATAAACGAAACATTAGAGCTGAGCTTTTTAAATCCTTATTTAGCAGATTACCCTCATTGGCATGGCAGCACGCGAAATATTGTTTTGGTTACACCACCAGAATGGGAAAATCAGATCGTTGCTACAAGTGGCTTATCAAGCCCTGAAACACCATTTGAGGTATATATAGAAACCAATGAATCCATTCAAAGATTTAGCAGCTCTTGGCAAATGAACCTAATTCAAACAATTGGCCGCATAATACCTAATATCGATAACTTTAAAGAGCGCCTCATAGAACACCGTTTTCTTACACTACAATTAGACATGGATGGTGCACCTGAAGAATGGTCTGTTGATCACCCTGATGGTAATATTGGTATGTTTATTGGTTTAGATAATACGCATATGAATGATAATAAGCTTGATTTTCTACCTATCAATGCAAAATTAATGCGCCCAAACGAGTTGTTGTATTGTTTAGATAAAAAAGCACAAGGCCGAGAGGAGATAGCTGAACTCTATAACCAGCAAGGCCAAACAACACTTTCTTGCTTAGATAGAGCGAGTGTTTTATAGAAATAACGAGTTCATGTAGTGGCCAACTTCAAATATAGTGTTTATGTGTCATAACTAAATTATTACACATAAACGAAACAGGAGAAGGCCAGAGTATCTATTATCAGCAAGGTTAAGCAAGCCAGCTTTGTGTTTTATATGTATTAGCTCGGACAAGATATGGCACATAGAGTGTGTGATTCATAGACATCATTTCACTTTTCGTAGTTGAAGATCACGCTGATAATTCGATAACTGAATGCGTTCATTTTCAGTTTCGTAGTTAGCGTGAACGTCTTCCCAAAGCGGTGTTTTTTTCAAGCCGTTCACATACAACATCCATTGGAGTTTTACCTTTGAATGAGCCGTGAGCGCGTTGCCAATTGTAGTAATGCTGCCACTCAGGTAACGTTTCATTTTTGAGTTCGTCCAAATCC
>NZ_JACJEP010000029.1:0-47033 GCF_014164135.1 Pseudoalteromonas sp. SG45-1 | reverse complement strand
TATGATGATTTGGCTCCCCCTCCCCGACTCGAACGGGAGACCTGCGGATTAACAGTCCGTCGCTCTAACCAGCTGAGCGAAGGGGGAACTACATCATAAACATAAACTTGGCTCCCCCTCCCCGACTCGAACGGGGGACCTGCGGATTAACAGTCCGTCGCTCTAACCAACTGAGCTAAGGGGGAATCGTTTATGGTTGAAAAACTTGGCTCCCCCTCCCCGACTCGAACGGGGGACCTGCGGATTAACAGTCCGTCGCTCTAACCAACTGAGCTAAGGGGGAAGCGTCTTGCCTTTCAACGGGGCGAAATATTAATGACCGAGCCGCAAAGTGTCAACATATAAAAGTCATAAATTGAAAAAAGAGGTTTATTCGTTGTTTTTATGTTCGATCTGCGTGATTTATAGCTCTATTAAAGCTGTTTTTTTAAGAATTTAAGAATACTAATGCGAGTTTTATTATTGTTGAGTCTTTAAATTGGTTAAATTAAACACGCCATTAAAGCCACTTGTAATTAAAAAACAACTCAAAAACATAAAATTTCATTTTTTACTTTCGGGTATTCTTCGTATTTATTTACTTTTTTATTTTGATTTTCTAAAAATATACCTGCATGAATAGTCATAAAAGTATTTTCCCTCTTAATAGTGATCCAATTTTGATCTATAAATTGAGTATTTATTATCTTCGCTCAAAAATAGAACAATCAATAACTTAACTTTGTATTAAACGTTTTTTATTTACTAACGTATAAGTATGTTAAGAAGAAAAATCGGCAAGCTTGCGTTTTCAGTGTGAGTTTATAAAAATGCCACAATTAGCAAATCAACAATTGGTTGGACCTCAGCGAAAATTGCGAGTCTCTCAAGGCCTTTATAAATGCGGCTTTGAATGAGTTATCCACGGTTTCTGTGGATAACTCTGTTTATGAAACTTTAAGAACATCATCGGCACCAATGTTTTAGGGTGCTACAACGATTTCAAGCTTTTAAATCACTATTTTTTATTCATTGTAAAACAGTGGGTTATGTTTTGGTGGCTAATAGATGTAACTCCATGAATGAATTTTTTCGTAACGATAAACCAAGTAGTTGCTTTGTGTAAAAAAGCATCAGATAACACAGGGTGTTTGTAATAAAAGTTATAAAAATGTGTTTTAATTGTTTTTTGGCGTGTTTAGGCTCTATTTTAACAAAAAGATGTAAAAACCAAGTTTTACTATTTTTTAGAATATTTACTTACGTAATTACATCAATTGTAGTGATAAATCCGTGGCTTGAACTGTCTTGATGCTTTAAAATGATTCGTTCAGTAAAAGAGGCCTATTTATTTCATGCGCGCAATTTCAAAATCTCAGACTCGCCCAGATTTACTAAACGATCCTATCTTGCCTACATTAAAGACGATGACCATACCGATGATATTCGGCATGATCACACTAATGATGTTCAATATTGTAGACACCTTTTTTATAAGTTTACTTGGCACCGAACCATTAGCTGCCGTGAGCTTTACATTTCCAGTTACTTTTACCGTTATCAGCTTAGCAATAGGGCTGGGGATCGGTACATCAGCAGTAATAGCGAAAGCGCTCGGCAGTAATAAAATTGATGAAGCACGTTTTGATGCCAGTATTTCTTTAATGGTTGGTGTGGTTTTGGTTATTGTGTTGTCATCTGTTGGATATTTACTGATTGACCCCATATTTACTTTACTAGGAGCGGGCGCGCAAGTATTGCCGTTAATACATGAATACATGAATGTATGGTTTATCGGTAGCGTATTTTTAATAACCCCAATGATTGGTAATTCGGTACTGCGTGCCAGCGGTGATACCAAAACGCCAAGTATAGTAATGGGCGGAGCCGGGCTGATAAACGCCGTACTTGACCCAATACTGATATTTGGCTTTGGGCCGGTACCCGCGTTAGGAATTCAAGGCGCTGCCATAGCAAGTGTTGTCGCATGGTCGGTCGCTGTGGTTATTATTTTATATATATTAGCGGTTAAAAAACGTTTGTTGAGTCTAAAAGCGGGCAAGCAAACTGTAACTGGCGCTATTCGTAAAATATTAAAAATTGGTTTACCTGCTGCAGGTGCAAACATGCTTACACCCGTTGCAATGGCTGTAATGACCGCCTTAGTAGCGCATCATGGGCCAGAAGCCGTGGCCGCATTTGGAGTAGGAAGCCGGATAGAATCTATTGCAAGTATTTTAGTGCTTGCGCTATCGATGACATTACCGCCATTTGTGAGTCAAAATTTTGGGGCTGGCAAATTATGCCGTGTTAAAGAAGCGTATACCGGCACACTAAAATTTGTGATGGTATGGCAATTTGCCATTTACGTATTACTAATTGCATTTTCAGGTGTAATAAGCCAATTATTTGGTAAAGAACAAGCCGTAATAGATGTAATTAAGCTCTTTATTTATACCATCCCACTAAGCTATGGCTTACAAGGGGTGATCATATTATCAAACTCATCGTTTAATGCTTTACACAAACCAATGAACGCATTGGTACTAAGCGTTATTCGTTTATTCATATTTTATGTACCATTTGCTTATATCGGTAACGAAATAGCCGGATTATTAGGGTTATTTATAGGCGCTGCCATAGGTAATTTATTTACAGCAATAGTGGCATATAAATGGTTTATGAAAAAACTAGAAGCGCTGAGCGGCGAATCGTTACAGGAGTGCAATAATTGAGCGACCATTTTCAGTTAAAATCACATTTCAAACCAGCTGGCGATCAGCCTACCGCCATTAAACAGCTATGCGAAGGGTTAGAAGCGGGGCTTGCACACCAAACGTTATTAGGTGCCACCGGTACAGGTAAAACCTTTACTATGGCCAATATTATTAGCGATTTAAATCGTCCAACAATAATAATGGCGCACAATAAAACATTGGCTGCGCAGCTATACGGCGAGATGAAAGAGTTTTTTCCTAAAAACGCGGTTGAATACTTTGTATCGTATTACGATTACTACCAGCCAGAAGCCTATGTTGTATCTAGCGACACATTTATTGAAAAAGATGCTTCGATAAATGAGCACATAGAGCAAATGCGTTTAAGCGCGACCAAAGCATTACTTGAGCGTCGCGACACCATTATTGTGGCATCGGTATCGGCTATTTATGGTTTGGGTGACCCTAAATCGTACATGAAAATGATGCTGCTTTTAAAAGTGGGCGAAAAAGTAGATCAACGCGACATGCTACGCCGCCTTGCTGAAATACAATATACCCGCAATGATATAGATTTTAGCCGAGGTACATACCGCGTACGTGGCGAAGTAGTTGATATATTCCCAGCAGAATCAGACACTTTTGCTGTTCGAGTAGAAATGTTTGATGATGAAATAGAACGCTTAAGTATTTTTGACCCGCTTACCGGTGCAATTGAAAAGCACATAGTGCGCGCTACTATTTATCCTAAAACGCACTATGTTACCCCGCGTGAAAAAATACTTGGCGCTATCGAAAAAATAAAAGAAGAACTAAAAGAGCGACGCGCCCAGTTACTCAGTGCAAACAAGTTAGTAGAAGAGCAACGTGTAGCACAGCGAACGCAATACGATATAGAAATGATGACCGAGCTTGGTTATTGCTCGGGTATAGAAAACTACAGCCGCTATTTATCTGGGCGTACGCCAGGCGATCCGCCGCCAACATTGCTTGATTACCTACCTGATGACGCATTAATGATTATTGATGAATCGCACGTAACCGTATCGCAAATTGGCGCCATGTATAAAGGCGACAGAAGCCGTAAAGAAAACCTTGTTGAGTATGGTTTTAGAATGCCCTCAGCAATGGATAATAGGCCACTGCGTTTTGAAGAGTTTGAAGCCATAGCACCACAAACTATTTATGTATCGGCAACGCCTGGCGACTTTGAGTTAGAGCGCTGCGCGGGCGAAATAGCAGAGCAAGTAATTCGCCCAACAGGGCTGCTCGACCCACTTATAGAAGTACGTCCTGTGGGCGATCAGGTTGATGATTTACTCTCAGAAATATACAAAAGTGTGGAGAAGGGCGAACGCGTACTGGTAACTACACTTACTAAACGTATGTCTGAGGATTTAACAGACTACCTAAGCGAGCATAATGTAAAAGTACGTTACTTACATTCAGACATTGATACCGTTGAGCGCGTAGAAATAATTCGTGACTTACGAGCAGGCGTGTTTGATGTGTTAGTGGGCATTAACTTACTGCGAGAAGGCCTTGATATGCCAGAAGTGGCACTTGTTGCCATACTTGATGCTGACAAAGAGGGCTTTTTACGCTCAGCTCGCTCGCTGATACAAACTATTGGCCGTGCTGCTCGTCACTTAGATGGCCGCGCTATTTTATATGGCGACAGAATTACAAAATCAATGGCAAAAGCCATGGACGAAACAGCACGCAGGCGCGAAATTCAGCATGCATATAACGTTGAGCACGGCATAGAGCCTCATGCTCTGGCTAAAAAAATACTTGATGTAATGGATGTAGGCGAAGAAGCGGCTCCTAAAGACAACCTTAAACTTATTCGTAAAGAGTCTAAAAAAGTTCTTAGCGCGAAAGAAATTGCCGTGCAAATTAAGCAGCTTGAAACCAAAATGCATGCATACGCAAGCGACCTAGAATTTGAAAAAGCGGGCTCTGTTCGCGATGAAATACATGAACTACAACAACAGTTGATTAACTAAAAATGACAGCAAACTTTACACCTCTTATTACTGCGCTTGAAGACGCGCCAATTTTAAAAAATGAACTGTGTCGTGTTTTTCATGGCCGAGGCCACAGCGTCGAAGCATTAAGCCATATTAATTTAGACTTTTACCCGCCCAGTTTATTTTTGGTTTCGTACGATGAAATTGACGAGCAAACACTAAGCGAGCTCACCAATGTTGTGTGGCAGTGGGCGCAAGAAAATCAGCCTGAGCTTATTACGTCACTTGTGTACCAGCAACGTGCTGGTGTACAAAGCCAAAACACCGTGGTTTATGGGCAATTACCTAACCCACATGTTGTAACCGAAAATGGCATTCGCTTTTTGGTTGATTTACAGAGCCGCCAAAATACCGGAATATTTCCCGATATGCGCAGCGGCCGTGAATTTGTAATGGCCAACAGCAAGCATGGCAAAGTGCTTAATTTGTTTTCGTATACATGTGGGTTTTCGCTTGCCGCCATGCAAGGCGGGGCAGATCATGTGATGAACATGGATATGAGCAAAGGAGTGCTAAAAGTCGGCAAGCAAAACCATCAGCTAAATGGTTTTGAGCGCGGGGTAAGTTTTTTACCTCACGATATTTTAAAATCGTTTGGAAAACTAAAAAAAGCAGCCCCGTTTGATTTAATAATAGTTGATCCGCCAAGCTTTCAAAAAGGCAGCTTTATATTAACTAAAGACTATCAAAAAGTGCTGCGCAGGTTGCCAGAGCTACTTTGCGATACCACACAATTACTATTATGTGCGAATAGCCCAGAGCTTAGCGAAGAGGCGTTTAAAACATTAATAAACGAGAACACCCAAGGCGCAATTGAATTTGTTGAGCGCCTAGCCCCCACCGAGCGTTTTATTGAAGTAGACAGCGACAAAAGTTTAAAAGCGCTTGTCTATAAAACGTCACAAACACCTGCTTAAATGAAGCTCAGTAAACGCCTAACTGCCATTGATACATTAATTTCGCAGCATCACGATATTATTTGGGATTGTTGCTGCGACCATGGTTATTTAGGCATGGCGCTATTAAAACGCGCAGCTGCAAACCACGTTATTTTTGTAGATATAGTCGCCACTTTAATGAACGATTTAGAAGCGCAATTATCATCTATTAATAAATTACAAAAAACCTGTGATAAAAACCCGCAGTGGCAGGTCTTGTGTCAGGATGTAGGCAAAATAGAAATTGCTCAAAGTAAAAGCCAAGTAGTTGTAATAGCAGGTGTTGGCGGTGAGCTGTTGTTAAGTTTAGTACAACAAATCATTGCTAATAACGCAGTTGAGCATTTAAATAATGTTCGGTTTATTTTATGCCCAGTGCATCACACTTATAAGTTGCGAGTGGGTTTAAAACAACTCGGTTTAGGGCTTATAAGTGAACAAATAGTTTACGACAACAAACGTTTTTATGAAGTGATTGAAGTGAGCTTTAGTACCAATAATGAGATTAGCCATACCGGCAACAAAATGTGGGACTTTGCTAGTACAGAGCACGCTATGTACCAACGGCAACTCATAAATCATTATAATAAAATGCTCAATAAAGATAAGCCATACTATCAAAAAGTTATAACAGACTATCAAGAACTCACCGTTAGTTAAAAAAGCCCAAAATTAGGGCGTACATGTGATCTAATTACGACGTTGACGACGTAATGTGTTCATAGTTTATATCGCACTACGCGAGTTTATTTGGTTTATTTATGTCAGATAACAAGAGTCACATTAATCATTTGCTCAGCAATGAGCAAAAATGGCAACACAGTTACGAGCAACCTATTTCTTATGCACCCCTTGTGCAATTGGCTAATAGTAATTGGGTGGTGCCACAGCATTTTTTACGTTACAAGCACACGCTCCAAAGCGTAAACGAAGTACTTGAGAGTATTGAGTTTTCGGCTCACTTTAGAGTGCTCGCTGCACAAAAAGGTGAAGAAATTTACCTGCAAGTAGCAGTGCTGAGCCCTGATAACTACCAAAAAAGCGCATCTACTAATGAAGCCAAATCTAAAAAACTATTATTTGGCAGACGTTGGATAGTAGAGGAAAACTTACCTACTTCAGAGCTTATTCAAACCGCATTTTTAGCGTTAAAAGTAGCGCGAGAACATGAAGTAAGAGAACTTTTTCAGTTAATGCAAAGCGGCGCAACAAGCACGCCATTTAACAATCACCACGACTTACCTGTAATGGCGCAAAACCCTGAACTTGTTAAAAGCGAAGCGGTTACAAGTAACGTTGATGAAGTGCTTAAACGTATTGTATTTGCAGGAAAAAGTATTGAGCTGAAAAGTCAGCAGCAAGTAGCCGAGCAACATTTATATACTGTTGAACTGTTGTGTGAGGATTGCCAGCTTAGCGAGTTTAATAAAAAAACAATTGCGTTTTTAACAGCAGACTCATCCGCTAATAGTTTTTTACACGGCTTAATTGCGGCATTGGTGGCCATAAGTAATGACTACGTAAACGAGCAGTTTAAATACAAAGGTTTTGCCCGTTTTAGCAAGCACGTAGTAGTTGAACAAATAGGTAACCTAAGTATCGCTATGCGCTCGCCAAGTACCGTAGGGCTTTGCTCTATGGGTAAGCAACATGCTAATCAGTTAAATTTTGAGATAGACAGTGGGCGAGCACCACAGGGCTGCGGGCAAGCTATTGGTGGGTTTTTAGCTGCTCACGGCATTGAGCAGCCAGAAAATGCGCATTTATATCCAAATTACTTATAAAAACTTAAAGTTTATTAATTTCATCTTTAACGTTAAAGCTTGAATCAGTAACAATAGCCTCAAGTGTTTGTACACGCTCTTTTAATGCAAGCACTTGTGCGTTTGTTTCAGCTAGTTGTTTATGGGCATCGCTGTTGTTGTTTTGCATTTTATGCTTAAACTCAAGATGCTTTTTATACATATCGTAAACTACTCCTGAGCCAACCGAAATTAGCACAATAAGTACAATCATCGTAGTTCCAGACATAACCTCATTCCTTATCATTTTATTATTCGTTTATGGTTAAAGTATAACCTTTAAGCGCTTATGATAAAGCTGACAATTGTAACTTAATTTGTATAGCTTAATTAAGCTCAGCTTTGAGCGTGTTCATCATTTATACACTTAAGATATTGTTTAATGGCTGCATAAATAAACATATTTTAGTCAATACAGTGAGTTGCCATGTTAAATAATAAAATTCCACCGGTTATCGTTGTGCTGTTTTTTGCAGGCATAATGGCGCTTATTGCGCATTACAGTGTTATTGATTTCACCGCCTTTATTACCTACTTAGCAGCAAGTTTGGTCATTATTGGGTGTGTTTTTTGTATTGCAGGGGTAGCGAGCTTTAAATTAGCAAACACCACAGTAAATCCTAATAAACCTGAGCAAGCGTCAAAACTTATTACGAGCGGCATTTATAAAATTTCGCGTAACCCAATGTACGTGGGTTTTGCATTTATTTTAGCAGGGTGGGGTGTTTGGTTAAGTTCCTTGTGGGCGCTTTTATGTATTATCGGGTTTATTGCCTATTTAACATTTTTTCAAATAATACCCGAGGAGCGTGCGCTCACTAAATTATTTGGCGAAGAGTTTACCGCTTACAAAGCGCGCGTAAAACGCTGGCTGTAATCAATATCATTGACTTAAAACGTGACAAACAAAAAAGGCTATCGATGATAGCCTTTTTTTGTTTGCAGCAATTGTATTACTAATTAATTGCGGCTTATTCGTATTCTAACGGGTCTGTAATGTTATTTAGTGCAAATGCTTCAAGGCGTTCTTGGCACGCGCCACATTTACCACAGGCCTTTTCACGGCCGTTATAACATGTCCACGTTTGGCTGTAATCTAAACCCATTTCAATACCGTCGGTCAAAATACCAATTTTAGTATTATTTAAATACGGGCTAAAAATTTCTACCGCGTCGTAGTTCGCAATACGACACACATCATCCATTTTTTGCACAAATTCAGGACGGCAATCAGGGTAAATAGCATGATCCCCAGAGTGAGCGCCGTAATAAACTTGGCTAGCTTTAAGTGATACCGCGTAGCCAACAGCAAGCGAGAGCAAAATCATATTACGATTAGGTACAATCGTACTTTTCATGCTTTCTTCTTCGTAGTGGCCTTCAGGTACGTCAATATCATCAGTAAGTGATGAGCCACCAATAAGTTGGTTAATCGCCGAAATATCAACAATTTTATGCGGAACGTTTAATTTTTCACACACACTTGCCGCTACTTTAAGCTCTTTTACATGACGCTGACCATAGTCAAATGAAAGGGCATATACATCATGGCCTTGTTGCAGGGCTTTATTTAATACGGTAAATGAGTCCATACCGCCGGAATAAATAACAACTACTTTTTGCGTCATATCTGTTTTGCTCTTAGTTTTAATAGAGGTTTATATCAGGGCGCGATATACTACACGGCCGCAGCTTAAATAACAATTTTTGCACAGCGCTTTTTGGTTTTTTAATAGTAGCAATTTGGCTGCTAGGTAGTAAGTGAGATCTCTTTTGTACAAAATTAATGAAGTGTTTGAAACCATTCAAGGTGAAGCTAGCTTTACTGGCACACCCTCAATATTTTTACGTCTGCAAGGCTGCCCAGTAGGCTGCTCTTGGTGCGACACCAAGCAAACGTGGGATGTTGATAATGTATATAAAGTATCGCTGGATGAAACCGTAGAAAAAAAAGCCGACTCAGATCATTGGGCTAACGCCAGTGCAGAGCAAATTTTAGCGCTGTTTCAATCACGTGGTTACACCGCAAAGCATGTTGTAATTACTGGTGGCGAGCCATGCATGTTTGATTTAAATCCAGTCTGTAACTTATTACACGAACACGGTTTTAGCACACAAATAGAAACTAGCGGCACGTTTGAAATACTCGCCCCAGAGCAAACATGGGTAACGGTATCGCCAAAAATCAATATGCGCGGCGGTTATGAAGTACTTACCAGTGCAATGAAGCGTGCCAACGAAATTAAACACCCCGTTGCCATGCAAAAGCATGTAGAAGAGTTAGAAGAATTATTTGCTAAAACAGGTGTTAACCCTAAGCTTGTTTATTTACAGCCAATAAGCCAAAAAGTATCAGCAACTAAACTCGCAATCGACACCTGTATTGCCAAAAACTGGCGCCTATCAATACAAGTACATAAGTATTTAGGAATTAGTTAAAGCCAGCTTAAAGTTATATTACGTATGTTGGGTAGAGCGAAGCTAAACCCAACAAATCTCCACTTCCGCACCATTTTCTAATAACGTTTTATAACATTTAAATACGTGGATTGGATAAGCGAAGCACCACCCGACAACCCTAAAGCACATATCTTCTTCGCTAATAGCCATAACTAGTTTACTATGCGCGACTTAAAAATATTCTACTACTTACCACTAGGCTTATATGTCCGCAAACGCGCTTTACACCGACCTTTCTGATTACTACGACTTAATGTGTGCAGATATTAATTATCAAGCCCAAAGCAATTCTATTCACAGGCTGCACCAAATTTTTGGTAATGGCGGAAATACCCATCTCGATTTAGCATGTGGCACCGGCCCGCATGTGCGTCACTTTATTGATAACGGTTATAAAAGTAGTGGGCTTGACTTAAACCAGCCAATGCTCGATAAAGCAAAAGTTCGTTGCCCAGAAGCGCAATTTTCATTGCAAAACATGAGTGAATTTAAGGTAACCGAGCACTTGGATTTAATTACCTGCTTTTTGTATTCAATCCATTACTGCGACGGCATTAATAAGTTAAAAGAATGCCTTGCCAGCGTACACAGCGCATTAAACGTAGGTGGAATATTTTGTTTTAACACGGTTGATAAAAACAAAATCGACAGCGATTCATTTGTAGAGCACACAGCAACAAGCGAAAATAGCTTCTTCACATTTCGTTCTGGCTGGCACTATAGTGGCAGCGGCAGTAAACAGTTATTAAAACTCAGCATAGAAAAAACCACCGCAGACAAAACACTCGTATGGCACGACGAGCACCCAATGGTCGCTTTTAGTTACACCGAGCTTAAAGAAGCCTTAAAACCGTACTTCGAAATTCACATATTTGAACATGACTACGACAAAATAACCCCATGGGCACAGCGCTCAGGCAACGCCATTTTTGTCTGCGTAAAAATTTAAGTTAAACACGTACGTTGGGTAGAGCGTAGCGAAACCCAACGAGCTCCATACCCACGGCCAATACCCACACCCAATAACCCCGCATTATATATTTGAAAACGTAGGTCGGATAAGCGAAGCGCCATCCGACACAGTAGCTTGTTTAAGTTTCGGCGAATATAAACAGCTAATTATGATGTATGAAGTCAAGATTTGACCCCTATGGCTGTTATTGTTAAATGGTTAAAAATAGCAAAACAAGGCACTAATTAATTATGATGTGTGAGGTCAAAATTTTTACCATTTGGTATTGCCTCCAAGAGGATTTTAAACTGTCTACTTTGTGTGTATTATCAAAAAATAATAATACATATAAGGAAATATAAAAATGAATAAAGAGTACCTGATTTTACGCTACTCATTAGTAGAAGAAGCGCAAAAAGCGCTTAATACAAAAGCAATACCACCAGTTAAAGGCCATGCAATTTTACCAGCGATAAAGAATGATAGAGAGTTTAAGTCAGCAGGCGCTCTTTATAGCGTACTTGGGTTTAAAGAACTTGTTCCGTCTTTTGGATATGATTTTCCAAATGGACGTTTTTATTGTGGGAAAATTGCAAAACTAAAAAAACAGCAAACAGGTGAAAAAATTCCAGGTGACATTGTTGAAGTGGTGCATGACAACTGGATCCCGTTATCAGTAGTAATTGATATACAAACACAACACATATTTGTTAGGAAAGATTGGCGATATGGCGACCCTGAACATATTGCTAGGTCATTGCAGACAGCCTTTACTGACCCAGTACTTGCTACTTATAACCATCGTATTTTTATTGAAGGTAAGTCAGAGTCAGCTAAGTTTTGGAACATTGTAAGTTCGAAAAGTAAAATATACAGGCTAGAGTTTAAGTTGATATCTCCAAATATTTTAGATACAAACCAAAAAGCAAGGGATGCGGTTGAAGCATTGCAAGATATATTTGGGCAAGATGAGATAGATATTACTTTGAAAAATGACTCTGGTGATTTAAAAGTACCAGAGGCACCTGTATCTAACTATCTAGAGTATATTGCAGAAGGCGAAGGTAGTTGGAGTGTTGTCACAGAAGGTGAGCGAGGCGGCAAGAAGGCGCATAGTAGTAATGAAAATATTGATACAGTAAGTCTACCGTCTATTGAAAGTGAGAATGAAACTGATGATTCTCAAATGGAGTTAGGTGAAAAAGCAGACTCTGTGCATACCTTAAATTATAAAGAGTCAAATTTAGGTGCTGAAGTTTATGCGACAATTAAACATATGGGTAAAAGTTAAAAAACCATTATTAATTGGTTTATATATCTTGGCGTCTTTAATTCTATGTTTCGCTGTTTTGCATATGACTAATGGGGCTGCAAAAAAGTTATTTGATACTGTATTGGCAGTTTTCCCTTACTTTGTGGCTGCCGCGAGTGCGTTAACGTGGGCGTTGTTTAACTATATTGAAGGTGTGTTAAAGGATGTAAGTGAGCTAAAAGGTAATCAAAAAAAGATAGGGATTGCAGTAGAAAAATTAACAGATCTAAAAAATGAAGTTATCAGTAACGCTGCTTTTATTATATTATTATTGTTTTTAGATGCCCTGTTTAAGGGGGGAGCTGGCTTGTTTGACGGGGATTCAACCCTTTTAGAGTGGCTCTTTTTGTCAGTCAGGGGGGGCGTTATTTCCTTGGCAATTTATGCAGCATATGATCAGTTTCAGGGTTTTAAAAGAGCGCAACAATTTAGACTAATCATCAATAATGGGAAAAGACAAAACAATAGCAAATAGTGTTAATAGCCTTGTGTATTTTCACTGTATTGATGGCGTAATATTAACAATTGAGGCTTGAGGGATTCTCCATAAATTTAACCTAAAACCATAGGGATAAAATCTTGACTTCATACATCAAAATTATTGATTGCCTATTTATCCCTCGAGCATGCTCTTATAAATCTAAGGTTTAATAACTAGCATAAAAAAAGCGTTGCCCTTGAGCAACGCTTTTCTGTATTTGTCTAATAGCTGGTAGCTAACTTACTTAGCCGCTAGCTTATTCTGCCACAAACTTATTCTGCAGCTAAATAATCCAACACTACTTGATGATGATCTTTAGTTTTAAACTTATCAAATAGGTGTTTTATTTTACCGTCTTGGCCTACTAAAAACGTTAGGCGGTGAATACCATCGTACTCTTTACCCATAAACTTTTTGTAGCCCCATACACCAAATGCTTCAGCAATGGCGTGGTCTTCATCGGCTAATAAATCAAAATTAAGCTCTTTTTTAGTTTCAAAGTTTTTAAGGCGCTTAATTGGATCTGGGCTAATACCTACAACGCGGGTGTTAAATTTAGCAAGCTGTGCTTGCTCATCGCGTAGGTTTTCGGCTTGTACAGTACAACCCGGCGTTGACGCTTTAGGGTAAAAGTACACAAGCACTTGTTGCTCTTTTAACAGCTCGCTTAATGTTACTGTTTCGTCGTTTTGGTTTTGTAGGCTAAAAGCGGGTGCAGTATCGCCAGCTTGTAATGGACTAATTGTGTTCATGTTTAGCATCCTTAACGAATTCGTTTAAAAATATAATCTACGTTTAGTGTGTGAGAAAGGCTCTCAAAACTAATTTTAAATTGATCTATATCTACATCAACAGGTATGTTGAATTCAAGTTCACAACGCATTTTAATGTTGTCTTCTTGGGAATAAGTGTCTGACTTAAGTGAGCAAATACTAATATTATTGTCGGCAAAAAAGCGCGTTACTTTGCTCAATGTACCAGGGGTGTCTATGCCTGTGTATTCTAGTGTGTAACCTGCACAAAACTCGCTAGGAGTATGACTTGCTGTGCGCTTCATCATGGTTAGCAGGCCAAGTTCCATGGCTTTAGTGGGCAGTACGTGCTCTATGCGGCTTATTGCCGACATGTCGCCGCTAAGTAGCATTATGAAGGTAAATTCGCAGCCTAAAATAGCAATACGGCTGTCAATAATGTTGCAGTGGCAATCGCTAACCAGTTGGGTTAGTTCACTTACTATACCGGGTCTGTCTTCGCCAATCGCTGTTAAAACAATTTGATGATTTGAAAATGCAGTCATGAGTTCAAATACCTTGTTACTTGGATTATATCAACCGAGTTGGCAACACCAAAAATACACACAAGAAGTTGCACGGCGGCGAAGTTTAACACAAAAAGGGCTCTAAACTACAGCACACGCTAATTAAGCGCTTTTAAAGTGCGGTGTTTCTTGTTTTTACTGGCACGGGAAAGTACCATAGCTAAAATTTGCTTATTTGCGCTTAGTTGCTTACTAAGTTGAAGTGCTGAACTTTATTGCATTTAGGCAGCCAAATAATAAATGTAAAGTTAATATTGATTTTACACTGAACCAAATCGGTATTACCCACTCATATATTTGTTAAAACAATTAAAGGGTATGCTAAGGAGAAATATCTGTGCAGTATTGGATCCCAAAAGCACTTGCAGTAAGTGTATTGGTAAGTTTATCAGGGTGTAGTGTATTTATTAATAAGGCACATGACGAGCGTAATTATCGTACGCATGAGCCTGTAAAAGCACCAGCGTCGTTATCTCAACCAGCTCAAGACCCAGTTTATAAAATGGATGTAGGTCAATACGACAACAATCCTGAAGCTACAAATTACCGCCCACCAGCACAAGTATTAACAATTGCTAAAGGCAGTTGGGTAGAAGAGACAGATAAACAAGCGCGTATTTATTTTGATAAAAACGATGGCATTGCTGATTTAGATGAGTTTCTTTGGGATACGATTAAATCTGTCCTAGCTGATAATAATGCAGGAACTACTAAAGAAGATAAGCTACTTGGTATTATTGAAACTGATTGGTACTCAATCATTAAAACCGAAGAAGGTTTTTGGTGGTGGGGCGATGAAGTTAACGATGATTTAGAAAAATTCAGATTCACTATTGAAGAAAAATCACATCAACGCACTGCGTCTTTACGTGTAGAGCTGATTGATTTTAAAGGTGATAAAACGCTAACAGACTTACTCAAGCAGCAGCTAGAAGTACGTGCGCTTAACCAAGTAGTAAGCGAGTTTGATTACCGTTACCGTCAACTTGAAGTTGATATGCGTAAACGCCAAGGTATTATTTCTCTTGAAATGGGCTTTGATAATAAAGGTAATGCAGCACTTGTAACTGAGCAATCTTACGACGCTGTGTTTGACCGTTTCTCTGGGTTTTTAGAGCGCTTGTCGTTCTCTATTGTTGAAATTAACCCAGATACGGGCTTAATTACTGCAGATTATACTAAACCAGAAACAAGCGTTTGGGATTCAATTTGGGGTGATGACGTAGCTCAACTACCTATTGATGAAGGCCAATACCAAATTTTAGTAAGCAAAACTAAAGAAGGCGGTACTAGCTTAACGTGGATGGATGATAAAGGCGAAACGCTTGAGCCAGGTACTATGAATGGTTTACAACAAGCATTAGAAGCAGCACTCATTCAGCGCGGCATTAAAATTTAAATAATAATAAGTTTTACCACAAAAAGAGCGCTATGCTCTTTTTGTGGTTTTTATAGGTTAAACAATATGTCTCAGCTACCTGAACGTTCACACTATACGTGGCGCACTTGGTTTACTTTTTTGGTTCCTTCGTTAATTGGTGTGTTTTTATTTATGACACCCATTAGTACTTCGCAAGGGATGACCATTCCTATTGCAGTTATGGCAAAAGCGGTTCAAGCAATGATGCTTGGCTCTGCTCAAGCAATTATTACCCTCATTATTTGTATTACAGGGGTTATTTCTGTAATTACTAAAGTGTTTAAACCCGCCGCTATATGTAACTCACCTTTGTTAAAGCATTTATTTGATGTGAGCTGGACATGGCTGGTGGTACGCTTATTTGGTATGGCGTTTGGTTTAATGACGTACTTAAGCCTAGGCAGCGAGATGATTACCTCGGCCAATACTGGCGCGCTGGTATTAAATGACTTATTGCCTGTGTTGTTTTCGGTATTTATTTTAGCGGGCTTATTACTGCCGCTATTAATTAACTTTGGTCTATTAGAGCTTGCTGGTACGTTAATGACCAAAGTAATGCGCCCTGTATTTGGTGTACCAGGCAGAAGCGCGGTAGACTGTACTGCGTCGTGGTTAGGTGATGGCAGTGTGGGTATTTTGATGACTGCAAGGCAGTACGATCAAAAGCATTATACACAACGCGAAGCGGCTATTATTGGTACTACGTTTTCAGCGGTTTCAATTACATTTAGTTTAGTGGTGCTTGGGCAAGTTAAACTTGAATACCTATTTGCACCGTTTTACGCAACGGTATGTTTAGCCGGTATTGTTGCCGCTATTATTGTGCCGCGATTACCGCCACTGCGCTTTAAAAAAGACTTACTCATTGATGGCACTGAGCCAGATAGAGACGCTGAAACAATTCCGGGTCATAAAACTTTATTTGGCCATTCGTTAGATGTTGCACTAGCTAAAGCAGATAACTCAACGGGTGTTAAAGGCACTATAAAAGAGGGCGTACATAATGCGCTTGATATGGTGTTTGGTGTGTTACCTGTAGTAATGGCGGTAGGCACATTTGCACTGATCATTGCTGAGCATACGCCTATATTTCAGTATTTAGGTATGCCGTTTGTGCCATTTTTAGAGCTATTGCAAGTACCCGAAGCAGCCGCTGCGTCGCAAACTATTATGGTTGGTTTTGCTGATATGTTTATTCCGTCAATATTAGCAGCAGGGACTATTGAAAGTGATGTAACGCGCTTTATTATTGCCGCAATGAGTGTAACTCAGCTTATTTATATGTCTGAGGTAGGTGCACTTTTACTTGGCAGTAAAATACCGGTAAATATTTTAGAGCTATTTATTATATTTATTTTGCGAACGCTAATTACTTTACCTGTTATTGCGCTAATGGCGCATTGGCTAGTAGGCTAAATTAGCAAAAATATGATTTAGCGAATTGGTATTATTGAAAAAGCCCTGATTGATCAGGGCTTTTTTGTGTCTGTTGTATTTTTTATATTGGCGTTGGACTTTATAAACTCCTGTTTTGCAGAGAGTCTAATCAGCGCAATATTACCAATGATAATGGCAAAAACAACAGCGACAATAATTACAATATGCCAAGTTTGCATCGCAGTATCACTTAATATTTAGTACGTTTAAGTGTGACCGCTTTGCGCTATAACAGCAATTAATTTACTCAAAAATACAACCAATAACCTTAAAAACGTCTCGCTACCGAAAGCGTTAAAAAGTTAAGCCCAGGGTTTGGCTCTTTAAAGCCTGCGTTTGAATAGTGAATAACGCGAAGGGCAACATTGGTGTGGCCAAAATCGGCTACAAGGCCTATGCGGTCTTCAAATTGGTAGTGAGTACTTATGTTTTTACCGGCAAACTGCGTTTCATCAATTAGTGATATACCAATACCTGCTTCTACATAAAATGGGGTGTTGTTAAAACTAAAAGCAGGAAATTGCAGCACAGGTGACATAGCAAGTACTAGGTTTGATTGTGTTTCATCGCCGTGGCGGTATTCCCACATGTTTACGCTGGTTTCAAAGTAAAAGCGTGCATCACCAATAATGTTTTGCATACCAGGTGCATGATACTGATACGCAAGCTTAACGCCGTTTACGTTACCTTCGCCTTTGAGAAAGTCAACGGCATAACCGTGGTCCGATTGAGCAAAAGCAAGCTTGCCAAAAAGTGAAACTACTAATACAAAAGAGATAATAAGTGTTTTAAGTGACGTTTTCATAAGTGCCAAATGTTCGTTTGATTTAAGTTGATAACTAAATGATAAGGGCGGCCTGTTAACAATTACAATGAGGACAAAATGCCGGTTGTATATGAGCTGTTAATGGAGTTTTCTAACTGCTTGAATTTATTTTATTTATTTGATTGGTGCTAATTGGGCATTAATAAGTTGCTTATTTGTGCCTTTTTTATTGCGTATAGTTCGCGTAAATTACAGCCATCTTAATCACACAGACATATACAATTATGAAACTCTTTAAACTATTCGTTTTAGCCACTGCTTTTTTTAGCAGTTCGTTATTTGCACAAGCTCAGCAATCACCAGATCAGTTACTTGAATCGGTAGCCGACAAGCTTTTTGCAGATATTGGCCAAGTAAACTCAAAAGGTACAGCCAGCAAAGACGCGATGGCTGCCATTGTTGAAAAACGTTTAATGCCACATATTGACGTTAAGTTTGTGTCGTTTAAATTATTAGGTAAACACATTAAAGGTATTGAGCGCGAGCAAGCTGTTCAATTTATAGATGCAGTAGAGCATTACTTAACAGGCACATACGCCGGTGCACTAATGAAGTACACGGGTCAAAAAGTAGTATTTGAGCGTAATAACGCAAAAAGTGACTCTGAGTACGCAACAGTTAATACGCAAATTATTGAGCCAAATGCGCCTACTATCGACTTAAGCTTTAAGCTTCGTTTAGGTAAAAACAATGAGTGGAAAGTATACGATATTGTTGCTGAAGGCATTTCACTATTAAGTGCTAAACAAAAAGAGATTATTCAACGCATTTCTGATGTGGGTTTAGAGCAAGTTATTAGCGAGTTAAAAAGTAAATAGACTATTTGTCTGGCTCTGATTAAGCCCAACTCCAACCTCAAAAACGGCCAATTACTTATGTACTTGGCCGTTTTTATATTTTTGCTAAGGACAATACCAATCCACAGTAATACTTAATCATTTAGAGCAACTAAATAACGAAATTTTTGCCTTGCTATCACACGGTTTTCTACCTCAAAATAAATCACTTAATTAAGCGAATTGGTATAATCCTAAAGGATTGTTGTTATTGCGTAATTTTGCGCTAGCAGCAAAACAAAGGTGTGCTAGAATATCGGCACTTTGATTAAGCGTGGTGTCAGCTTAAAACTGATATAACTTACCACCCCCAAGCCACACTGGAGTTGTGTTGTTTTAATGGAAAATGTACTGATTTGGCCAAAGGAATACCCATTACTTATTAAAGGACTGGTAGAACAAAACGGTGCCTTTATTTTAGATGCTTTGGAAGCTTGGCCTGCTTGTCGTTCTACAAATGAAGACGATGGTGTATGCACCACCGTGCTGCCACCTATTTATTATTTGGCATGGCTAACCCCGCTGGAGCCATTTGAAGAATGTTACTTTCAGCATATCTCTGAATATGACGAAGACGCACAAGCGTATATTAGTGCGGTTAAAAGCCATTACTACGATAATGAATACACCCCTGAAAGCTTAGTACTTATGCTGTGCCAGCGCCTTGAAAAATATGCAAGCGTGGCTGCACAAAATACCATAGATACGCCACTGTCTTTAGTTGATTTATTTTTTAGTAAACGCTACTTCACCTTAATTGAGCATGCGTTAAATAATAAAAGTAAACTCTCGGCAAAGGACACATTAGCGCTTTGGAAAGAAGTTGATTTTAGAGAGCGCCTAAGTGCGTTTATTCCAGAGTCTATTGCTGACTTGGATACCCTTTGTGAACTTGCCAGCGAAAAAGTAGCTGCGGGTAAAGACTATTTTACGCTGCTTACGCAGGTTTCTCCTGATGTTGACTCTGTTGTACTGCTAGAAAAAGCTTTGCTTACTCATTTACGTAAAAAAACAGCTAAGCAAACAATGGCTATGCGTTTTATTGAACAAGGCGCTACTGGTGTACTTGCTGATGAAAACAATAAAACAGCCTTTATGTGGGCCGCCGAAAAAGGCTTTGTAAATGTGGTTGAAACGCTACTTGCAAAGCAAGACAAAAAAGCGACAGATAACTTAGGTAATACTGCGCTTCATTATGCTGTGTTTGCTAAAAATGAGTCGTTAATGGTGCTGCTTATTAAAGCCGGATACGATTTTAGAGCACGTAATAAAGAAGGTTTAAGCTGTTACCGTTTAGCGGTGAGTATTAAAGCTAATAACTTAGTTAAATGTTTAGAGCGTGACTTTGGTATTAAAGAACTTTCGCCAGAAGGGCAGTTCGATCGCATTAAAAAAGTGCATGTGCTACATGCTATTGTGACTATATTGCTGCCTTTACAGTTGTTTTTCTTTTTTGATGAAACCCTCTCAATTAAAAGTGAGCTGACGCTGGGTTTAACTATGACTGCAGTGATTTGTTTTTTCTTTGCGACCACATTAAAGCGCTGTGCGCTATATCCACATATTAAACACCCTTGGGGTTTATTTGTGCTTAGAGGCTTTTCGTTTATTAGCTTAATTGCTCAAATAGGGTTGGCGAGTATTGTGGTGCTAGCTGCCTTGAGCGATTTAGTTTAGCTAGTTTTAAACAATTAATAAAAAACGCGCTTAAAGTAATTTAAGCGCGTTTTTTTGTATATATCGTTTATGGTTAAGCCTTATTTACCGTGCTCATTTGCTGCTTTTTCTTCAGCTAATTCTTCTTTAAGCTTACGGATTTTTAAACCTTGTTCTTGTCCGCGGTGTCTTGCGTAGTAAGTACAGCCAATAAACATTGAAGAGGCAAACACAAGCTCTAACAACACCCAAATTAATTCATCTGGTGCTGCCCACAGCATGGTAAGCCCGTGGATAAAATAAAGCATTACAATAAAGTTAGCCCACGCATAGGTGTATGTGTTGTCTTGAATTATGCCTCTTAGCGGCAGCAGTAAAGGAATGATAGGAAAAAACAATGACACCCAACTAGTATTACCGTCTAGAGGGGGTACAAAATACATCCACAAAGGAATCAGAATAAGTAAACCAACATAGCCAAATAGTGCTGCACGTTGAAATTTTACCGTAATCGGCTTTTTAGCTGGACTGTCAGCTGTAGTCATTTAAGTTTTCTCGCAATGTGAGTAAGGCGTTTACCAACGCTTTGGCATATTTTAATTTCGTCTTTGCTTAGCTGTGCACTATTAGCGCTGCCAGCGACGTGTGTTGCACCGTATGGTGTTCCACCAGTTTGTGTTGCAAGTAGTTCGGGCACATCGTATGGCACACCCATAAGCATCATACCGTGGTGTAATAGTGGCAAAGATAAGTTAAGTAAGGTTGCTTCATTTCCACCATGCATACTACTTGATGACGAAAATACACACGCTGGCTTATCGATTAATTGGCCTTTTAGCCACAAGTCGCTGGTGGTTTCCCAAAAGCTTTTTGCTTGAGAGGCCATCATGCCAAATCGAGTTGGTGTACCAAATGCTAAACCATCGCAATTTATTAAATCATCTTTGGTGATCACAATATCGTGCGCATTTTTAGCCACAAAGGTGCGAAGTAGTGCACTAGCACCTTGTTGCTCTATCGACTCTGCTATCTCGTGAGCCATTGCTTCAACTGAGCCATGGCTTGAGTGATAAAGCACCACAATGGTTGCACTCATTATAAAACGCTTAGTACGTTTTCTGGTGGACGACCAATCGCTGCTTTATTGTTATTAACTACGATAGGGCGTTCAATCAATTTTGGGTATTTAACCATAGCGTTAATAAGTGCATCCTCATTTGTTTCATCTTTCAAATTAAGCGCTTTGTAGTCATCTTCTTTTGTGCGCATCATTTCACGTACGGATGAAAAACCAAGTTGGATTACAAGCGTTGAAATTTGCTCGTGAGTAAGAGGGGTTTTTAAATACTCTACAACACTTGGCTCTATCGCTTTACTTTGCAGTAGCGCTAGCGTTTCGCGTGATTTAGAACAACGTGGGTTGTGGTAAATAGTAACAGACATAAAATGATTCCAAAGTGTGAATTGCGTCTATTTTAGGGTAAGCGCTTGCAGACTTAAAGTCTTGCAAGCTCTTTTTGTAAAAGTCGATACTGGGTAAGTAGTGCTTTTAAACGTTGTTGCTTTACAAGTTCGGTTGGCTCTACGAAGTTAAGTGCTTTTTGTACTTCGTCTGCGGCTTTTAAATAAGCACCGTATTGAGCCAATACATCGGCGTTCGCTTCGTGATATGAGGCTAATTTATCTTGTTTTTTATACGCATCAGCCAGAAGTTGCTTACCTAGGTTATGATCTGGCTTTTCGAGTAAAAAACTTTTCAAAATATTTTCGGCTAGTTCATATTGCTCAGCTTCAAGTGCTGCGTTGGCATAGTTGAGCGTAATTACCTGATTATTAGGGCGATACTGATTTAAATCGGCTAAAAATTTTACGGCTTCATCTGCCTTTTTTTGCGCGATGAGTAAATCGGTATGGGTATCTATATAAAATAGGTTTTTAGGATCGTTTTTTAAAAGCTCGTCTAGTATTGGGGCTGCTTCATCAAGCTTTTTTTGATCAAGTAAGCTAATAGCTAAACCGTACTTTAAAGCGGTGTTATCGTAGCTATTTTCGCGTAGTCGTTTTCTAAATAGGTCTTCGGCGTTTTCTGGTTTGTTGTCGTAGCGCGCAAGCACGCGGCTTTTAGCTAAATTAAACTCAAGACTGGCACTCATATGACGCACAGGAAATTGCTCTGCACGCAAACGTACATCAGATACTCGACTCTCTGGTAATGGGTGAGTAAGTAAAAACGCAGGTGGTTTATATTTATAACGAATTTGCGCGGCAAGTTTAGTTAAAAATTCGCTTGATGCACGAGCATCAAAGCCTGCATTGTTAAGCGTTTGCATGCCTATGCGGTCAGCTTCTTGCTCGGCTGAGCGACTATGCGTTAACTGACTAAAAGCAGATTGTGTTTGGCTGGCAGATATAATCGCAATACCCGCATCTGGTGCAACAACGGTTGCTAATATGCCGGCTATCATACCGGCAATAGTCAGCGCGCTGTTATCTTGTTGTTGTTGTATTCTTCGTGCTAAGTGGCGCTGTGTTACGTGAGCAATTTCGTGACCAAGCACTGAGGCAAACTGACTCTCGTTATCGGCTTGAGCTATTAACCCTGTATGCACGCCTACATGGCCGCCATAAAAGGCGAAGGCATTTATTTCTGAGTTGTTTATCCAAAAAAACGAAAACGGAAAGCGCACGTCATTAGCATTAGCAACGAGTTTACGGCCAATAGTTGTGAGGTATTCATCAAGCACTGGGTCATTTATTACTGGTGATGAGCCTCGTATTTGCATCATCATTACTTCGCCAATGGCTTGTTCTTTTTCGAGTGGCAGTGCTTGTAATGCAGATGTTCCTAAATCAGGAAGCGTAAAGTTGGTTTGCGCTTTTAAAGGTTCGCTTATTAATAAGCTAAACGTAAGCGCAGCACTGCATAAAGTGATAAATGCTGATTTTAGCTGCATTTTATTCCTTGTTAATTTGTTCGCCAATTGCAATTTTGGCTATGTCTATTTCGTCACTGCTTGCACGGCTGTCTTTTTCGCACAATTGGTATAGTTCTTTTATTGTGACTCCATCAAGCTTTACAACGTTCAATTCTCGCTGCAAAAAAGTAATAATTTTATGTACTACTTTGTGTGCATGTAAAATAATGGCTTTATCTGCTTTGTCGCCTCGTTCAAAATAAAAGCCAATAAACTTATGTAACTGACTTATTCTGATCAAGTTTTTCATTGAATGTGGGTCCCACACTCTAAACTCCATAAAGCGATTGTTTTTTATGTATTGATCAACAATAACATCTTTAGCATAAGGCTGTGCCCATAGCTCAAAGCCTCTGTCGGTAAATACTTGGTGCAGCGCAATACGTGGCTTATGTTTGGTATGTATTTCACCTAAGTTATCTTCATAGCCTTCTAATAAATCTAAGTTCCAATTGCGTTTATCTAAAAGTTGTTTAACTGCATTGTCGAACCCATGATCTAAAATTCCTTCTGATTCGCTTATTGATGAGGCAACAAGGTGATAAAAAGGAGGTAGTTCGCCCCAATTAATCTGCTTTTTAAACCAATTAATCTCTTTGAGTGTTGGATTACTTGGTAGTTGCGCTTTATTATGCGTGCCAGGCATTAACTTATCCTTACTGCTAGTTATGTTATAAGGATAAACTATTGCAGGAATTGTTTTAACAAAAAGTTACAACGGTTTGAGTATATAAATACGTAGACCGTAAATATGCGACTTATTATTCATTTACTATACGGATAAAGTAGTTATGGTAGAGCGCGATTTAAAAGAGTTTAAGTGTCCTCAGCAGTTTGTGCAGTTTAAGCTTGCGCTTCGAAGTGCACAGTCATCAAAACAACGCATCACTTTTAGTCTGAACAAAGGTGAAAGTGCGAACGACATTGAACGTTTTTTGCAAAAAAATGCTTATAGTTACAATTTTGATAAACAACGTGGGTTGTTATTAGTGGAGCCATTACATGTTTGAATACGTAAAAACATGGTACGAAAGGAAGTTCTCGGATCCTCATTCGTCTACCTTATTATTTTTATTATTGGTATCAGTTGCCTTACTTTACTTTTTTGGCGCGTTAATTGTTCCTGTGCTTGTTGCACTGGTTATCGCTTATTTACTAGATTGGCCGGTTGTTCATTTAGAGCGTGTTGGCTTAAAACGTTTTACTGCAACAATTATTGTAATGTTGATATTTATTAGCATTATGCTCACTCTTATTTTAGTTATTGGCCCAGTGCTTTGGAAGCAAACCAGTAACTTAGTGCAAGAAACACCGCATATGCTAGAGCAGGGGAAGTCTTATTTAATGGCTTTACCTGAACAATACCCAAGTTTAATTAATATAGAACAAGTACAAGCAATTGTTGCAACCGTAGAAGCTAAAATTATTGAGTTTGGTCAAGCGGTATTATCGTTTTCACTTACGTCTTTAAAAGATGTTGTTGCTTGGCTTATATATTTGGTGCTTGTGCCGTTATTGGTGTTTTTTATGCTTAAAGATAAGCTGGAGCTGACAGGGAGTATAGATAAACTGATCCCGCAGCAACGGCGCTTGATTTTACAAGTGTGGAACGAAATGAACCAACAAATTATGAATTACATTCGCGGTAAAGTATTCGAAATTTTAATTGTTGGTGGTGTGTCTTTCATTGCATTTACTGTTTTAGATTTGCGCTATGCAGCTTTACTTGGTGTGCTTGTTGGCTTTTCGGTATTAATTCCATTTATTGGCGCGGCACTCGTCACTATTCCGGTAGCGGCAGTTGCACTGTTTCAGTTTGGATTAGAAACGCAGTTTTGGACCATTTTAATTATTTATGGAATTATTCAAGCGCTTGATGGCAATGTACTTGTACCGCTGTTGTTTTCTGAGGCAGTTGATTTAAATCCGGTATTTATAATTGTCGCGGTATTATTTTTTGGTGGTTTATGGGGGTTTTGGGGCGTATTTTTTGCCATCCCACTGGCCTCATTAGTAAAAGCGCTAATAACAGCTTGGTCGTCAACGCACGAAGAGATCAGCAAAGAGCTCAGTGAATAGTTAAGCAAACAGACTTTTAGTTTAAAAAAGCATAGTAAACGCACCTCTAGTGCTAATTGATTATTACTCATTACCTGTAAATTTATGTACTATTGGTAATAAGATATATTTTTTAGTAATAAGGTGCGTTTTTTAATGTCTGAGTTTTTATTGCACGATGAGCCAGTAAAACAAGTTTACCTTGATGCAAATGCAACGACCCCTGTGTTGCCTTGTATTGCTGATGTTGTTTCTCATACCATGCAAATATGTTTTGGTAATCCTTCAAGCCCGCATATCACAGGTATTCAAGCCAAGCATTTATTAGAACAAACACGTCAAAAGGCACGCACGGTTATTGGCGCAACTAATGGCGATATCCTATTTACCTCTGGTGCAACGGAGGGTATTCAAACTGCGGTGGTTTCTACATTAATTAATGCTAAAAAGCAGTCTATTAAAAACCCTGTATTATTATATGGCGCAACTGAGCATAAAGCGGTGCCAAATACACTTAAACATTGGAATAGCGTACTTGACGTTAATGCTGAGGTGCTTGCTATTCCGGTTGATAGTAACGGTATTTTAGATTTAGATTTTATCGCAGAGCATATTTATAACGCTTTGATGATTTGCACCATGGCCGTTAATAACGAAACCGGTGTATATCAAGATTTACCCGCTATAGAGCAGGTGATTCGTAGCCGTAACAAAAATGTATCGTGGATGGTGGATTGCGTACAGGCACTCGGTAAACAAGCGCTCGCACTGAGTAATACAACTATTGATTACGCTCCTTTTTCGGGGCATAAGCTTTACGCACCTAAAGGTATTGGCTTTTTATATATTCGTAGTGGCAGTGCGTATACACCTTTTATAGCGGGTGGCGGTCAAGAAAGTGGAATGCGTTCAGGCACCGAAAATCTACCCGGTATTGCAGGGTTAAACAAACTATTTAGTATGTTGCTTGATAAATCAGACGATACATTTAAGCCAATTAGCATACTTAACTCTTATCGAAGCAAGTTACAAAGCGCGATAAAAGACACCTTTGGCGATATTACATTTAATCATGATTTTGCTTATAGCGTGCCTACCACACTTAACTTTGCGGTAAACGACTTAACGAGCAAAGAAGTGATTGATTTATTTGATGCTGCGGGCATTCGCGTAAGTGGTGGCTCGGCTTGTAGTACGGGCGCATCAACAAGTTTTGTTTTAGATGCAATGGGTGCAAGTAAGTGGCAAAGCGAAAACGCGATTAGGCTATCGTTTGGACCTGCTGCAACACAACACGATATTGATGATGCTTGTGTGCGGATTCGCGCTCTTAAAGCAATACTTCAGGCTAACTGTTTAATTGTATCTGATAGCACTACACCACAACAAGAAGTGTGCGCACTTGGCCTTACTCAGTTTAGGCACCAAGGAGCATGTAGTTGGCTTTATGTAAGCGATGATAAGCGCGCAGTTATAATAGACCCGATTGTTGAGCTTATTCCGCGTTTTGAAAAAATAGCCAATACACAAAACTTAACTATATCAGCGGTGCTTAATACTCATCTGCATCAAGAGCGAGAGTCAGCGACTAATTTATTAACCAGCGTTCTTGCATCAAGAGTTGTAAAAGGTGAGGTTGATGCTTTAGGTTGGCCACTAAATGCAGAAAGTATTAGCTTAGCAAATGACGAACTTGAAAAAATAGCGACACCTGGGCACAGCAAAGATAGCGTAAGTTATTTATTAAAAAATAGTAATGGCGAAACGCGTTATTGTTTTTGTGGTGATTTAATTTTGCCTGCAGGGCTTGGCAATACATCGCTTATAGGTGGGGATGCAAAAGCAATGGCACGCTCTATTTTAGCAATAAGCGAGCAACTTAATAGCACCAGCATTATTTGCTCAGGGCACGACTACCAACAATGTTTTGCCATGAACTGGGCTGTACAACAAAACCAAACGCCATTACTCAATGCGTTAGTAAGCGGCAGTATTTCAGTTGATGAATTTACAATACAAAAGCAGCAGTACGACGCTTCAAAGCAAGTAAATAACACGCAATTGTGTGGTTATGTAAATGCATTGCCTGAGATTGATACACAGCAATTAAATTTTGATGACGCTAAAGCAATGTTAAACACCAGCGATGTGTATTTAATAGATACTCGGGAGCCGTATGAACATGGAGCAAATAATGTTGCTCAGTTATTTAATACACTTGATAAAAAAACATTAAATATACCGCTTAGCAGAATGGCAAATGCGGTATTTGAAGGGCAGTTAAGTAAAAATAACAACTATATTTTATTATGCCGCAGTGGTAACCGCTCAAAGATTGCTGCGAGCAATTTAATGCAGCTAGGATACAAAACTGTTTATAACCTAAGTGGTGGGCTAGCGCTTAGTAATTAAGCAAAGATTTTAATTTATACAAAATCGGCTTTAGAGCCGATTTTTTGTTTTTAAGGTTTATTTGTTTGCAAGGCAAACAATTACAGTAATTAGTGAATAACTATGAAAAGTAATTAGCAGCGCTTATAAAAATTCATTAATATTTCATTTTGATTGATTAAGCTATGCCGTTGCCTTTAAAATTACAGGTAAATTAATTTATAAAATTTTTATGATACCGGTGTCAAAAGCTAAAAATTGCGTTATCATCTGCACATAAAATTATAAAAACAGCACTTTTTTTGCATTTTTAGTTATACTATTTGCGCTTTAATTTAGTGTGAATAAGTAGTATTAAGAGTTTTGCTTTTATAAAAAACATTTTTAAATCAATTGATTGAAAAAAATAGAGGATATTTCCATGTCTAACCGAACGCAACTAGCAAGTTGGCAAGCACTAGAACAAAGTGCAGCTAAGATGAAACAAACACATCTAAAAACGTTATTTGCACAAGATGACACGCGCTTTTCTCAGTTTTCTACTCAAGTACCAGGCGTATTATTCGACTATTCTAAGCAACTTATTGATAACGATGTTTTTGCTAACTTAATGTCGCTTGCTAAAGAATGCGATATTGCATCGTGGCGCGATAAAATGTTTAGCGGTGAAAAAATAAATATCACTGAGGACCGCTCAGTTTTGCATACGGCACTTCGTAATCGTGCTCACACTCCATTAATTGTTGATGGCGAAAACGTGACACAAGCCGTAGACAACGAATTAGCTAAAATTAAAGTGTTTGTAGAAAAAGTTCGTAGCGGTAAATGGTTAGGCTACACCGGCAAAGCGGTAAAAGATGTTGTAAGTATTGGTGTTGGTGGCTCTAATCTTGGTCCACAAATGGCAACTGAGGCATTAAAAGCACTTGCTGATGATACGTTAAATGTTCACTACGTATCTAATGCTGACGGTGTACAAATTTCGTCTATATTAAAAGCCATTGACCCTGAAACAACATTATTTGTTATTTCGTCAAAAACATTTACTACGTCAGAAACCATGACAAACGCAAAGACGGCGGTTGACTGGTTTTTACAAACAACAAAAGATGAAAGTACAATTGCAAAGCATTTTGTTGCAGTAAGTACAAATTTAGAAAAAACGGCAGCCTTTGGTATCAGCGACGAAAACGTATTCACTATGTGGGATTGGGTTGGTGGTCGCTTTTCACTTTGGAGTGCGATAGGCTTACCAATTGCTTTATATTTAGGCTACGACGCCTTTGAAGCAATTTTAGAAGGTGCGTTTGAAATAGACGAGCACTTTAAATCAGCGCCGTTTGAGCAAAATATACCATTAATTATGGCATTGCTTAGTGTATGGAATACGAGCTTTTTAGGTTATACAGCGCAAGCTATATTACCGTACGATCAAGCACTGCATATGTTGCCTGCGTATTTACAGCAAGGCGAAATGGAAAGTAACGGTAAACACGTTAACTTTGCAGGCGAAACAGTACCTTATACTACTGTTCCAATTATTTGGGGCATGACGGGTATTAATGGCCAGCACGCATTTTATCAGTGTTTACACCAAGGTAATGTAATTGTACCTGCAGATTTTATTGCATCAGTTAAGCCACAAGTGAATGTTGATAAGCATCACGATATTTTATTATCGAACTTCTTTGCACAAACAGAAGCGATGATGAGTGGTGTAGATGCAGCGCAAGTTACAGCTGATTTAACCGCTAAGGGTAAATCGCAAGCAGAGATTGATGAGTTATTAAATCATAAAATTCATCAAGGCAATCGTCCTACAACGTCTATGCTATTAGATACAGTAGATGCTAAAACAGTGGGCCGTTTAATTGCACTTTATGAGCATAAGATATTTTGCCAAGGCATTATTTTAGAAATATGCTCGTTTGACCAATGGGGTGTAGAGCTGGGTAAAGGTTTAGCATCTAAAATTGAGAGTGAACTCACTGATGATAGCGTGAAACACGCTCATGATAGTTCTACAAACGGCTTAATGGCGTACTATAAACAAAACCGTACGCAGTAAAAAATTCGCTTACGCAAGTAAGTAAACCGAGTACCTTTGAACGGGTAGCGCTGGAGTGCTTAGGGTCTGTATTTTTGTGAGAGGAGATACAGGGCCCCTAAGGCTCATTTAATTAGCGCAATGATAAACAATAATAATAAATCATCGATACAGAACAATTCAGCAGGCTTTTATTTAAATACAGCTATAAAAGCCATCTAATCTAGCAATAAATAGGCATACCCGCGCATTTACAAAATGTACTGGGTATCACAACGTAGAGAGTAACTATGCTTAATCCTTTTGATATTATAATTTTTGGGGGCGGTGGTGATCTTGCGTTACGCAAATTGCTACCTGCAATGTACAGAGCATATCAAGAAGGTAACTTACCTGAAGGCTCACGTATCCTACCAACAGTGCGCGAAGAATCGAAACGTGCTGAATACATAGAAACAGCGCATAAAGCATTACAAGAATTTTTAAGCAAAGGTGAGTTTAACGCTAAAGATTGGAAAGCGTTTTCTACTTTTTTAGTGCCAGTGGTAAGTAATGTTACAGAAGCAGACGACAACTGGGATGTACTAAAAGGCATTTTAGATGAGCACGAAAGCACTAAGTCTCGCGTGTTTTACTTATCGCTTCCGCCTGCTGTTTACGGCACATGTTGTGAAATATTATCGACTAAAGGTTTAATTACCCCTACATCACGCGTTGTTGTTGAAAAGCCAATTGGTTATTGCGGTGATTCTGCTGAAGCAATTAATGGAAAAATTGCAGAGTTTTTTAATGAAGAACAAATTTTCCGTATTGACCATTACTTAGGTAAAGAAACAGTACAAAACTTAATGGCGCTGCGTTTTTCAAACTCATTGTTTGAAAATATGTGGGATGCTAAATCTATTGATAATATTCAAATTAGCTTATCAGAAACGGTTGGCCTTGAAAGCCGCGCTGGTTTTTATGATAAAGCCGGTGCACTTCGTGACATGGTTCAAAACCACTTATTACAACTACTTTGCTTAGTTGCAATGGAGTCGCCTAATAAGCTTAACGCTAACAGCATTCGTAACGAAAAACTAAAAGTATTAGAAGCACTTCGCCCGCTTGTAGATGGTGATGTTGATGAAAATATTGTTCGTGGTCAATACGTACCAGGTGACTTAAACGGTAAAATTGTACCGGGTTACTTAGAAGAGCTAAATGAAGGTTCTAGTAAAACAGAAACGTTTGTAGCTATTCGCGCGCATATTGATAACTGGCGCTGGGCAGGTGTTCCATTTTACCTTCGTACGGGTAAACGTATGGCTAAGCGCTGTGCAGAAATTGTGGTTGAATACAAAAAAGTATCTCACAATATCTACGAAGATAACGTGGGTAATATCGAGCCAAATCGTCTTGTTATTCGTTTGCAGCCAGAGGAAACAATTCAACTAACGCTTATGTCTAAGCGCCTTGATAATCTTCAAATGCAACTTGAGCCAGTAACAATGAATATCGAGCTTTCACAAGCTTACAGCAATGGTTTCCACTCAGATGCGTACAAGCGTTTAATGCTTGATGCTGCTGCTGATAACCCGTCGTTATTTATTCACCGTGATGAAGTTCGTCAAGCGTGGAAGTGGATTGATCCAATCATCGATCGTTGGCAAGACAAAGGCAAGCCTGCGCTTTACCGTGCTGGTAGCTGGGGACCTGATGATGCTGATGAATTATTGGCAGAAAACAATCATGTATGGTTTAACACAGGCGATAAGGTATAAGCATGGCAACACTAGTTGAAAAGTTTTTTGATGATAAAGACGCGTTAACAGCTGAGCTTTCTGCAACGCTTGAGCAATCATTACGTGATGGCATTAAAAACGATGGCCGTGCTGTATTAATGGTGTCGGGCGGCTCGTCTCCTGCGCCCGCTTATAAGCATTTATCAACGCTTGATTTAGATTGGCAACATGTTGATGTTGCTATGGTTGATGAGCGTTGGGTAGATCCAAACCATGAAAAAAGTAATGAAGCATTTATTAAAAGTACTTTATTACAAAATCATGGTAGTGCTGCCAACTTTATTACTATGAAGAACGCTGCAGCAACGGCTCAACAGGGCGCACAAGAGTGTGAAGCGGCTTATAGCGAGCTAAAAAGCCCATATGATGTAACTATTTTAGGTATGGGCCCAGATGGCCATACAGCGTCGTTATTCCCAAATGCAGATGGTTTAGAGCATGGTTTAACAACTGAGCAAACAGTATGTGCAATTAATGCGATACAAAGTGATGTGACGGGTAGTATTACTGAGCGAATGACATTAACTTTAAATGCCATTGCGCAATCTAAAGTGGTTAAGCTTTTAATTAGCGGTGAAGAAAAACTCGCTGTTTATAAGCAAGCAAAAGCGGGCGGCGATGTTAATGACATGCCACTTCGCGCTGTGCTTAATCACCCAAGTATAAATATTGAAGTATATTGGGCGCCTTAATTTAGATGCCAATTTAACTTTTAAAGGCCGCTTATATAAGCGGCCTTTTTTATTTGCTTAAATTTAAGCCTAAACACTGCAAAAAAATAGCTTTGAACTGTTAACCAATGTTAATGAATAACTTTGGTTTGTATTAAAATTAACCACGAAGTGTGTTGTTTTTGAACAAAATTTATGAGTTTGAGCTGTATGTTTTTTAGCAACGTTCAGATTTAGTTAAATTTTATTTTTTCATGGTTGTTGTCACAAAAGTTTCCCTTCCTTTTTTAGCTCAAAAGCATTAGCCTAAAGGCATTAACAATGAAACATATAAATTAAAATAAACGGAGCAGTAACATGGCGGAGCAACAAGTACAGCCTTTACACAACGAAAAACATGCCAACACTAAAATTCAAAACGGCATCAATGTAGAATTCATGAAAACTCAACACTTAGTGCCAGTAGTTGCACATGAGTTTGCACGTGTAGCAAACGAGTTTCCAATGTCATTCGTTAAAAATAACGAAACCGGCACTTTTCAAGCAGTTGCTATGTTTGGCTTAGAGCCAGGCGAAAACCTTTTTGTAGAAGATGGTAAATGGACTGCAGCATTTGCACCTATGGCATCTACTCGTTACCCACTGGGTTTAGTTAAACACCCAGATCAAGATCAATACGGTATCGTAATTGACGAAGCAAGTGCGCTTGTTGGTGAAGACGAAGGTAATGCATTATTTGAAAACGGCGAAGAAACAGATTACCTAAAACGTCGTAAAGAAGCGCTAGTATCATTTATTGAGTTTTCTCAAGTAACTGAAGCGTTCACTAAATTCCTTGCTGATAAAGAGCTACTAATTGCGCAAACGCTAACAGTAGACATTAAAGGCGAGAAAAAAGACATCAACGGTATTTACCTTATCGATGAGAAAAAACTAAACGAGTTAAGCGATGCTGATTTCTTAGAGCTTCGTAAACGTGGTTACTTAGCACCAATTTACTCGTTCTTAACGTCTACTCACCAAGTAGCACGTTTAGCGCGTTTAAAAGCTAAACAAGCTTAATTACAAACACGTAAAATTTTAAAAAGCGCCTTAAGGCGCTTTTTTTATGCCATTAAACTCACTTTAGTTGAAATTAAGTCCGTAACCATTCACATTAGTTTATAACTTCCCCATAAAAGAACTCATCATGAAAACACCATTATTAGCGATTTTTGCGAGCAGCTTTGTTGCTTTAAGTAATAGCGCAGTAGCTGCAGAGACTCCTTTTGCCATTGCGATTCATGGTGGGGCAGGGACAATTGAAAAAGCACGATTTACACCCGCTCAAGAAAAAGAGTATCGTGCAAAATTAACGCAAGCAGTAGAGACAGGTTATAAAGTATTACACCAAGGCGGCGAAAGCTTAGATGCGGTAATTGCAGCAATTGCAGTATTAGAGCAATCCCCTTATTTTAATGCAGGGCGTGGAGCGGTATACACCTACGATGGCGGGCATGAGCTTGATGCATCCATAATGGATGGTCGAAACCGTGAAGCAGGCGCAGTTGCGGGTGTAAAGCATATTGAGAGCCCAATTAACTTAGCGCGTTTGGTAATGGATAACTCTGTACACGTAATGCTTAGTGGGCAAGGCGCTGAAGAGTTTGCTAAAGAGCAAGGTGTTGAGCTTGTCGAAAATAACCTATTTGATACCGAGCCTCGTTACAAAGCGCTTTTAAAAGCAAAACAAAAATTAGATAAAGCCAAAGCAACCAGTAAAGAGTACCAAGCCGCGCACAAAGCATTACCTAACTCTTACAAAATGGGCACGGTTGGCGCAGTGGCGCTTGATAAAAATGGTAATTTAGCGGCAGGTACATCAACAGGTGGTATGACCGCAAAACGTTATGGTCGTGTGGGGGATGCGCCGGTAATTGGGGCCGGAACATTTGCTGAAAATGAATCGTGCGCGGTATCGGCAACAGGGCATGGTGAATACTTTATTCGCTATAATGTAGCAAGCGATATATGTGCGCGAGTTAAGTACCAAGGTAAAACCATTGCTGAGGCAGGGGATGAAGTTATAAACGGTGTGCTTAAGCCTATTGGCGGCACTGGCGGCGTAATTATTATTGATACAAAGGGTAATATTAGCTTACCGTTTAATACCTCTGGCATGTATCGGGCAAGTAAATCGAATACGCAAGCGACCTACGTGGGCATTTTTAGTGACGAATAAGTCAACGTCATTTAATTTATTCAATGTAGTTAGCCCTGAAAATAATTGTTTAAAATAAATTTATTATTCACAGTTTAGTTCAATAGCAGCGTTTATATAACAAACAACCCCGCGTTATGCATTTTGTAGGATTAACCCCAGCCGTTTAATTTGATACAATTACGGCTCTTTAACTAATTTTATAAGGTATGCGGGTGGTAAACCTAGGTCAGTTGTTTGGCGAGCTAAAAACGTGCTTAAAAAAAGATCAATTCATTTTCAAAAAACGCTTACATGGCGTAAAAAAAATAACGGATGAAAGCAAGCATGCCAACGCGCTTGAAAAAATAGCGGCTGATATAACCCGTAGCCAAGAATTACGCGATAAACGCTTAGCTGGCCTCCCTAAAGTGACTTACCCTGAGCAATTGCCGGTAAGTCAAAAAAAGGAATTAATTAAAGACGCCATTGCAAATAACCAAGTGGTTATTATTGCCGGTGAGACGGGCTCAGGTAAAACAACGCAAATACCTAAAATGTGTTTAGAGCTTGGTCGCGGTGTTGATGGTTTAATTGGTCATACGCAACCACGTCGATTAGCAGCGCGTACTGTGGCTAATCGTATTGCTGAAGAAATGAAGTGTGAACTTGGTCAGCAAGTTGGCTTTAAAATTCGTTTTAGCGATCAGGTATCTAATAATACGTATATTAAATTAATGACTGACGGTATTTTGCTGGCTGAAATTCAGCAAGACCGTTTTTTAAATCAATACGACACGATTATTATTGATGAAGCGCATGAGCGTAGTTTAAATATTGATTTTATTTTAGGTTACTTAAAAAACCTGCTTCCAAAACGCCCTGATTTAAAAATAATAATTACCTCAGCGACTATCGATCCTGAGCGTTTTTCAAAGCACTTTGATGATGCGCCCATTATAGAAGTATCGGGTCGTACTTTCCCTGTTGATGTGCGCTACAACCCTATTACTGATATTAATAAAGATGATATGGAAGCGGAAGGCGATCAGCTACAAGGTATTTTTGATGCCGTTGATGAGCTGTGTGCTGAAGGCCCTGGCGATATTCTCATATTTTTAAATGGTGAGCGTGAAATACGCGATACCGCAGATGCACTTAGCAAGCGTAATTTAAAACACACCGATGTATTGCCACTTTACTCGCGTTTATCCAACGCAGAGCAAAACCGTATATTTGCGCCGCATTCTCGTCGTCATATTATTTTATCGACTAACGTAGCCGAAACGTCACTCACCGTGCCAGGTATTCGTTATGTAATAGACCCAGGTACTGCGCGTATAAGTCGCTACAGCTATCGTACAAAAGTACAGCGCTTACCAATAGAGCCTATATCACAAGCAAGTGCTAATCAGCGTATGGGTCGTTGTGGACGTGTTGAAGCGGGTATTTGTATTAGGTTGTACTCTGAGGATGATTTTTTATCACGTCCAGAGTTTACCGACCCTGAAATACTGCGTACTAACCTTGCGTCTGTTATTTTACAAATGTTGGCGCTAGGGCTTGGTGATATGGCGCAATTTCCGTTTGTACAAGCGCCAGATAGCCGCAATATTAATGATGGCCTAACATTGCTTGAAGAGCTACAAGCGGTAAAACCAGCTAAACGCGATAGTAAAACCAGCCTAACGCAATCGGGCAGGGAGCTTAGTCGATTACCCGTTGACCCACGTTTAGCAAAAATGGTGCTAACAGCCCATAAACTTGGCGCATTGCGTGAAGTGATTATCATTGTAGCGGCGTTGTCTATTCAAGACCCACGTGAACGCCCACAAGAAAAACGTGCTGCTGCCAATGAAAAGCACGGTCGTTTTGATGATCCAGATTCTGATTTTATCGCTTTTTTAAACTTATGGAATTACTTAGAAGAGCAGCAAAGCGAGCTGACTAATAGCCAATTTAGAAAGCTGTGTCAAAAAGACTTCTTAGCCTATATGCGCCTGCGTGAATGGCAAGATATTGTTTATCAAATAAGTACTGTGTGTAACGAAATGGGCATGAAAGCAACCAGCCAAGCGGCTGATGGCGAACTTGTTCACAAAGCGTTATTAAGCGGAATGCTAAGCCATATTGGCTTTAAAGATGAAAAACAAATATACAAAGGGGCACGTAATAGTCAGTTTCATATTTTTCCAGGTTCAGGTTTATTTAAAAAGAGCCCCAAATGGATCATGTCGGCGGAGTTGGTAGAGACAAGTAAGTTATATGCCCGCACAAATGCAAAAATAGACATTAACTGGGTAGAGCCATTAGCACAGCACTTAGTAAAACGTAGTTACACTGAACCACATTGGGAGAAAAAACCAGGTGCGGTAATCGCGTTTGAGCAGCAAACTTTATATGGCTTACTTATTGTAAATAAACGCCGCTGTGTTTATAGCAACATAGACCCTAAAGTGAGTCGAGAGCTTTTTGTGCGCACTGCATTAGTTGAGCAAGAACTGGGCTTAAACGAGGGCTTTTTAGCGTTTAACCGTGAGCTAATAGAAGATATTCAAGTTCTGGAAAATAAGTCACGTCGTCGTGATATTTTAGTTGATGAGCAAACGTTATTTGAGTTTTACGATAAAAAAATACCCAAAGAAATTAATAACCGCGCTGCATTTTTAAAATGGTATAAAACACAAAAACAACAAAATAAGCATTACCTACACATGACTCGTGAAGAGCTAATGCAGCATGGTGCAAGTAATATCACTGAGTTTGACTACCCTGACACATGGCAGCAAGACAATATTATATTGCCGCTTGCTTATCATTTCGATCCAGGCCAAGCAGTTGATGGCGTTGCGGTACAAATACCGGTCGCGCTGTTGAATCAAGTGCAAGAAAGTGGTTTTGACTGGCACATACCAGCATTTAGGCATGAGCTAATAAGTGGGCTTATAAAGTCATTGCCTAAATCGCTTCGTCGTAATTTTGTGCCAGCACCAAACTATGCTGATGCAGTGCTGGCAGCTATTGAGCCAATGCAAGGGAGCTTAATTGATGCATTAACGACGCGTTTATTGAGAATGACAGGTGTAAAAGTTGATCCAGAGGCATGGGATTTAACCGCGCTTGCACCGCATTTAAGATTGCAGTTTGAAGTACGTGATGAGAGCGATAAGTTACTTGCACGAGGGCTTGATTTAGCCAAGCTCAAAGCAGAGCTGCAAGGTGAAGTAACCGAAACACTGTCTAAAGTAGCCGATAAAGGCATTGAAAAGTCAGACCTAACACAATGGGATTTTGGTGAGTTACCCGCTTCATACGTTAAAAAGCAAGGTCAATATGAGATAAAAGCATACCCTGCGCTGGTGGATAAAAAATCAGCCGCTGCAGTGGAGCTTTTTGATAGCGAAGCAAAAGCGCAGCAAGCACATCAACAAGGTTTGCGCCGTTTAGTACTATTAAATGTGCCATCGCCAATTAAGTACTTACAACAAAACTTACCGAATAAGGCAAAGCTGGGTTTGTACTTTAACCCATTTGGTAAAATAGCTGATTTAATTGATGACTGTATTGCCGCAGGTGTTGATAGCTTATTAGTAAAACACGGTGATATACGCGACGAAAAAGCATTTGAAACAGTAAAAGAGCAAATACGCGGTGAGCTGGGCGATGCCGTTGTATCGATTGCAACGCAAGTTGAGCAAGTATTAAGTATTGCTCATGCCCTGCATAAAAAAATGAAAGGGCGCGTTGATTTAACCATGATAACTGCGCACGGCGATATTAAGTCACAGCTTGAGTCACTTATATTTAAAGGTTTTGTGAGCGCGCATGGCGCAGATAAAATAGCGGATTTAATTCGTTATTTAAAAGCGATTCAAAAACGTTTAGAAAAGCTGCCTGTGGATCCAAATCGTGATAGGTTATGCGTACTAGAGCTAGATAAAGTTGCGCAAGAGTATAAAAAAGTAATTAATAAAACGCCTAAAGGGTTACCTATACCACAAGAGGTAACCGCTATTTTCTGGATGCAACAGGAGCTTAGAGTGTCGCTATTTGCTCAAACACTAGGAACGCCTTACCCAATTTCAGCCAAGCGGGTACTTAATGCGATAAAAGAGATAGAATAAAACTTGCATTTTCTATTAAGCTTAGTACCTTAATAGAAGGATTTATTTTTGTTTTGAAAAGGAAGCGACATAGTTATGTCCTCATCGATTGAACATAAAACAAAGCGACTTTTAGTGGTAGATGACGAGTATTTTAATTTTGAAATGCTCAAAGCCGCACTAGCGTCGAAATTTGATGTTAGTTACGCAGATTCAGGGCAAAGCTGCCTTGCGTCAGCAATTGCGAGTCCGCCAGATATAATTTTGCTTGATGTTTGTATGCCTGGTCTTGATGGTTATGATACATGCCGAATGCTAAAGCACACACCTGAAACAAAAAATATTCCTGTTGTTATGGTATCGGGCCTAGAGTCCCCATCTGAAAAACAAGCAGGGTTTGATGCTGGTTGTAACGCGTATGTTGTAAAGCCATTTTCAGTGGGTGCTTTGTTGGAAGAAATTAACACGGTTGTTTAGAGGTAACATATGTTTACTGATGATAAGCGAAATTTTAGACGCATGCAGATTAACACTCCTGCAAATTTAACAACGATAGAACCAATAGCGGGTTTAAGTTTTGCCGCAGAGTGCGTGGATTTAAGTGCAACAGGTTTATCAATTCATTTAGATGAATTGCTTGAACCTAATACCTTACTGACGGTGAACATTGATTCGACTCATCCAAGTATTGCGCCTTTAAATGCAACTGCAAAAGTAATACGTGCCAGCAAAGAAGATGATGGCACGGTAACAGCAGGTCTTGAAATCATTCAGTTTAACTAAATCGATTCAGTTAAACTCAATAGTAGATATTAAAAAACCTTACAGATTAAGCCTTTTAAGTAAAAGCCTTCAGGGTAGCTGCCAGCAATTGGATGATCGGCTGCCTGGTTTAATCGCTCCATTATCAGTAGGTCTTTACCTGCATCAAGTGCTGCATCGGCTACTACTTTTTGAAACAGGTTTTGTTCCATTAAACCAGAGCATGAGAATGTTAATAGTGTTCCGCCTGGTTTTAGTATTTGCATGGCAATCATGTTGATATCTTTATAGCCACGACACGCGCCCGTTAGCTGCGCTTTATTATCAGCAAATTTTGGTGGGTCCATTACGATGGTATCAAACTGTCTACCTTCGTCGCGGTATTGGCGTAATAATTTAAATACATCCTGCTTAACAAAGCTCACTTTGTTTAAATCTAAGTTATTATGCTCAACATTACGTTTTGCTGTATCTAAAGCGGGTTGCGATACATCTACGTTAGTTACATGCTCACATCCACCACGCAGGGCATACAACGAGAATGTACCTGTGTAACTAAAGCAGTTAAGGACAGTTTTACCTTTTGAGAAGCGCTCAAGTGCAGCACGGCTGTCACGCTGATCTAAGTAAAATCCTGTTTTGTGACCTTCAATTATATCAACTTCGATTTTTAAGCCGTTTTCTTCAATAAGCACAGGCTCTTTTGGTTCATTCCCCCAAAGTGCGCCTTTAATTGGTTCTAAGCCTTCTTTAGTACGTACATCTACGTCAGAACGCTCATATATGCTAGAGCCGGGGAAAATAGACATCAATGCGCCTACAATCTCGCCTTTATGGCGCTCGGCACCGGCGCTTAATAGCTGGCACACTAATACGTTGTCAAACTTATCTATTGTAACGCCTGGTAAGTAATCAGACTCAGCAGCACATAAGCGAAACCCTGTTAATCCGCCTTCTTCAATAACTTGGCTACGGGCTTCTAATGAGCGACGTAAACGGCGTTCAAAAAAGTGTTGATCGATGACTTCTTTTTCGTCAAAGCTCCAAACACGTGCACGAATTTGTGAGTGAGGGCTATACGCAGCAGTTGCTAAAAACTTACCTTCGCTGTCGTGAATCGTTACTGTGTCGCCTAATCCAGGTTTACCTTTAATTTTTTTGATGGCTTTTGAAAATAACCAAGGGTGTTTTCTTTTTAATGATTTATCGCGACCAGCTTGTAGGTAAACGGCAGATGACATAAGGCTTCTCAGTAGTAATAAATAAGCGCTGTATTTTAGTCAAGCAAGGAGCAACATACAATGAATGTTTTGCAAGGGGGGCATAAAGCACGGTAAAGTACGGATAATTCATTGATTAATTAGCTTTTTGGAACCTAACTTTGTCTGACGTCGCTTTAAGCCCTGATTTAGAAATACTTAACTCACAATGTAGAGGGTTTATCGCCTCTTTAGTGCATGCTGATGTTGCTCATGACATTACTCATATAGAGCGAGTGGTGCGTGTTGCAATACAGTTATGTAATGCGGAGCAGGCAAACATGTCAGTAGTATTACCTGCAGCGTGGATGCACGACTGTGTGGCGGTGGCTAAAAACCACCCTGATCGTGCAAAAGCCTCTACTATGGCAGCTGATAAGGCATTGGAGTTTTTAAAATCGATTAATTATGACGAGTCACTTTTTGATGAGATTCATCATGCAATTGCAGCGCATAGCTTCAGCGCAAATATAAAAATTAAAACAGTTGAAGCGCAAATAGTACAAGATGCCGACAGAATGGATGCGTTGGGCGCTATTGGCGTTAGCCGATGCATGAAAGTTGGTGGCTCAATTTCTCGGTTATTATATAACCCAAATGACCCTTTTTGTGTTGAACGCGAGGCTGATGATAAAACATACACGCTTGATCATTTTTTCATAAAGTTATTACATATTGCCGATAGTATGAATACCCCATCAGCTAAAGCAGAGGCGAATAGACGAACAAGGTATATGCATGAGTTTTTAGAGCAATTAAAGTCAGAAATTGGTGAGTAATGTGAATAATACAAGCATACCGAAATTATCTGGCATTGATCATTGCCATTTAAATGTTGATAACTTAGCTAATGCCGTTAAGTGGTATGAACGGGTTTTAGGTTTTAGCGTAGTGCCAGAGCTTGCCTTTTGGAATGAGCATGGGCGAGGCCCTTTAACGCTTGAGGATGCTTGTTCAACCTCTCGTTTAGCATTGTTTGAAGGAGATGGGCGCAGTAAAGGGATTGCATTTTTGGCCTCAGGGGATCAATTTATTCAATGGCGTATTCATCTTGAGAGTTTAAATATAAAAGTAGTTTTAGCAGATCATGGTGTAACGTTTTCTATGTACTTTAAAGATGAAAGTGGCAATAGCCATGAAATTACGTCACATGACTATCGTTATATAAAATCTTATTACCCAAATGTTGAGCTTGGCTCTCACAGTGCTAAAAAGAATTAGCTTTCTTGATTTGCATTTTTTATAGCAATAATATCGTCTAAGTTTTTTATTAATAGCTCGCTTAGAGCGGGATCGAAATGAGTTCCTGCTTGCTCTTGCATATGCAAAACTGTTTTCTCTACGCTCCAAGCCTCTTTGTAAGGGCGTTTTGAGGTAAGTGCATCAAATACGTCAGCTATAGCAACAATTCTACCTTCAACTGATATTTCTTCGCCTTTGATCCCGTTAGGATAGCCTGAGCCATCCCATTTTTCGTGGTGTTCAATTGCAAGTGTATGCGCAAGTTGTAGTAAAGGAGATGATGAGTTTGCTAAAATTTGCGCGCCAATGGTGGCGTGTTCTTTCATATGATCAAACTCTTCAGAGGTTAACTTTCCAGGTTTGAGTAGGATAGCGTCAGGAATACCTATTTTTCCTACATCGTGCATTGGGGCAGCTTGACGTAAAAGTTCTGCTCGTTGTTCATCCATACCTAGTGCTAACGCTAATACTTTACTGTATTGGCTCATGCGCACTATATGTTCACCCGTGTCGGTGTCTTTATATTCCGCTGCACGGCCTAGACGTTCTACTAAATCTACATGAGCTTGCTTTAATTGCTCTGCTTGTACTAGCGACAAGTGAGTATTAACCCTTGCTCTTACAATGGCAGGGCTTATTGGTTTAGTAATATAATCTACTGCGCCTAACTCAAAACCTTTGTATTCATCGCTTTCATCGCCAAGCGCAGTTACAAAAATAATTGGGATGTGTGATGTTTTAGGATTTCTCTTAACTATTTGGCACACTTCAAAGCCATTCATATCTGGCATCATTATGTCGAGCAAAATTAGCTTTGGTAGTTCTTTTTCAAGTAGTGCTAGTGCGGCATCACCAGATTTAGCAAACGACATACGATATTGATTACCTAACACTTCACGCATTACTTTTAGATTTGCAGGCTCATCGTCAACAATTAATACCCGTGGCCTATCTGTCGTAAAATCCATTAATTAATACTCATTGTTTGTTAGTTTTTCAATTAAGGTTTCTAGTATTACGTGTGCTTTATCAAAATCAAATTCATCAAAGGCTTCGGCTATATCATCAACTTCATTTTGAAAGGTAGAAGGTGCGCCGCGTTGCAACTTTGCGAGTAGTTCATCATTTAATTCTGCATTTTGCGCATCTTGATGAAGTGTTTCACACAATTGCTTAATCTCATCTATTGATAGAGTGTCTGAGCTATTATCTTCAGGCTTGCTATTTGGCTCATCGCAAGTATTTGATGACAGCAGTTGCGTTATAATAAGTAGTTCGTTTTTGATATCGTCTAAAAGACTAATAACTTTAGCATCACTTTGCTTGTGCTCTAAATCGGTTAATAACTTCATTAACGTTGTTAGCCCTAAGTTACCAGCAACACCTTTGAGTGTGTGAATGAGGCTATCGACATCTTTTATGTTTGATAATTTATCATTAAATAATCTCTCAAACCGCTTATCACTATCACTAACAAACTTAGTAATCTCTGTAAGTTGCTTACACTTAGAACCCCAAAGTGCTAATCCTTTTTCAAAATCTATATGCTGCGCTTTAGGATCGCTTTGCGATATAACCATTTCTTTTGCAATACCAAGCCCCAGCACTTGCGCTATTTCTTGGTTAAGCTGATTTATATCGACGGGTTTATTGGCAAAGCCATTCATGCCTGCTTTTTTAGCCGTAAGCTTATCTTGCTGTAATACGCTTGCTGTGAGCGCAATAATTGGCGTGTACTTAAGCTGCCTTTGGTTTTCTATTGCTCTTATTTTTTGTGCTGCTTGTATGCCATCACACAAGGGCATATGTATATCCATTAAGATGACATCAAAGTCTTGTTCTTCAAATACTTTAATCGCTTCAAGTCCGTTTGACGCTTTGGTAACTGAATGCTGATCGCGTGACAGAAGCAAAGACAGTAGTTCTGTATTTTGCTCTATATCATCAACTACTAGTACTCTAAGTGCAGGCAGTTGGGTGTGTAGACCATCAAAATAATCAATTTTAGATTCGTCACCTAAGGTAAGCGGCAATGAAAAGTAAAAACAGGTGCCTTTACCTAGCTCACTTACTAAGTTTATTGTTCCGCCCATAAGCTCTACAAGTTGTTTACTTATGGTTGTACCAAGGCCTGTACCACCAAAGCGGCGAGTAGTAGTGCCATCGGCTTGTTCAAAAGGTTGAAATACAGCTTGAATACGATCTTTTGCAATACCAATTCCGGTATCTTGCACTTCAAAAAACAGATGCTGATTTTGTGTCATGCCAACGGTGACCGTAACAGAGCCTTTTTCGGTGAACTTAATCGCGTTACCAATTAGATTAGTGAGTACTTGTCTGAGTCTATCTGGGTCGCCGTAGTACGTAGAACTTACTGATTCTTTAATATGGAGTTTAAGTTCTAAATCTTTCTTTTTAGCCTCTAACCAAAAAGTAGAAATAATACTGTCTATCACTGGTTTTAAGCTAAAGTGGGCTGGCTCAATGGTGAGCTTACCGCGTTCTAGTTTTGCAGAATCGAGAATTTCATTTAACAATCTTAGCAATGAACGCGCTGCATTATTTACGGTAACCAAGTGCTTTTGTTGTTCTTGATCAAGTGGGGTGTCCATTAATAGATCGCTAAAACCTATTATAGAATTCATTGGGGTGCGTATTTCATGGCTCATATTAGCCATAAAAGATTGCTTTGCATGAGCAGCTTCTTCAGCTTTAAATTTAGCTTGCTCAAGTTTTTCTTCATATTCTTTGCGTTCAGTAATATCGACTAAAACACCATCAATCCACTTTGGGTTGCCTTGAGCATCAAAGTCGATACTCCCTTTATCTAACAACCACAAAATTTTGCCATTTCTATGTCTAATTCGGTATTCAATAGAATATTGAGACTTTGCATCAACAGCTTTAGTGACTTCATCAACAGCTTTAGTGACTTCATCAACTATTTGTTTTTGATCTGATTTCAAGACCAAGTCATTAAACTCGATACAATGCTCTGTAAACTCATTTGGGTTATATCCTGTAAGCTCAATTATATTTGGACTAATAAATAACATAGTCCAGTTGTCATCAAACTTACATCTAAACGCTACTCCGGGCATGTTATCGATAAGAGAGCGGTATTTTTGTTCTTTCTCTTCTAAACTTTGTTGCAAAGCGCGTTGTTCGGTCAAGTCGGTAATAAAGCCAACATATAAAGGGTTATGGCCCGGCTGATTTACTTCGCCTATACCTAAGCGAATAGGAAAAACATGTCCGTTCATGTGTTTTGCATATACATCACGGTTTATGCCTATTATTTTACCTAGATCAACATTGTGAGCATTTAAGAGGTATTCGTCGTGGTGCTTGGCAATGTTATCGTCCATTAGCATTTTTACGTTTTTGCCTTGAACTTGGTTTTCTTGCCAGCCAAAAATTTTACTAGCGGCTTCATTAAAACTTAAAATAATACCAGCATGGTCAATGGTAACAATGCCATCTATAGCGGTACCTAAAATAGCATTTAGACGGGATTCTTTTGCCGACTTCTCCTCAAGTAGCATGCGATAGCGAACCATACCATTTATTACACCAACCACGCTTGTAATCGCGATAGTTGCTGTGGCGACTGCAATGGCGATAAAAGTTAGTCCTGCGGTTGCATTAGCATCATCATAGATTAGTGGCGATGTAGCTACAAAACGTGTAGCGGCCATACCCATGTAGTGCATACCAGCAACAGCACACCCTAAAATAACAGCGCTAATTGAGTTATTTTGAAGAGGTGATAAAGAGGGTAAAAAACGCTTAAGATTAAAGCGACTGTAAAGGGCTATAAAGGAGAGGGCTACAGCAACAATGATTGATAACGCAAAAATCAATGGATCATATCTAAGTAAAGGAGCAAGGTCCATTGCAGCCATGCCGCTATAATGCATAGTGCCAATGCCGGCTCCTAGTAACACAGAGCAAATCGACAATACTTTTAGATTCCCTTTACTATTTACTAGCATTGATACAGCGTACTGACATGCTATAAATGCTGGTATAAAAGAAAGGAGAGTGATTGTTGGATCATAATCAATATTAGTACACAGTGAAAAGGCAAGCATACCAATAAAGTGCATACTCCAAATACCAGCCGAAAAAACAGTAGCAGCGGTCACATTTGCTAAACGTTGGTAGCTAGGAAATTGAGTTTCTTTTGCGAGCTCTATAAGCCGAATGGTGAAAAAGGCTGCAAAAATAGCAATTAGCAATGACATTGAAACTAATAGAGGATCGTAAACGCCATTAATGATTAAGCTAGGATCTTGGTCTGTGATAAAAAAAGCTGATAACATAATGGCTCAAAATATAATCTTTATTTATCAGTTTAATCTAATTAATTAATAAATAAACTGTTAATTCAATGAAGTGATTAAAATAACGAATTTATTACTTTTAGTTTTCTTTTATTTATCAGGCATTAGTTTTTTAGTTGGTGTTTTTTATTCTAATGTATTGCCTGTCACAGGACTAAGTTAGATTTATATGGTCATATTTAAGTTTCTATCGAGTAACCTTAATAAAACTAATGAATTGGCTTAACTAAGCGAAAATTACACTTTATTTGGTTTTATTAATTGCTGGTGAATTTTCTCGTAGCAATATCATTAATGAGTATGAAAGTGTTTGAATATCAGTTAAAGAAAAGTATAAAACGTAAAACGGTTGCCATTAAAGTACATAACAAGAAGGTGACTGTATATGCCCCTCAATTTGTTAGTAATAAACACATCCAAGAATGGCTTTTTGATAAGCAGGTGTGGGTAAATGCTCAATTAACTAAACAGCACAATATTGCTGATAGCAGACAGAACCCGCTCAAAGACAAACAAATTTTAATCTTTGATAGCATTATAAACATAGAATTTAAGCAAGGTACTAAGTCCGAAGTACTAAACTGTAACGACAGCTTGCTTATTACACACTCTTCGCGCGTTAAAAATACTTCGCAAAAATATCAGCAACTTCTTGAAGAATATTTAAAAGAGCAACTAACTGCATATATAGAAATGCGTTTAGCGTACTTCTGCGCACAAATGGGTGAAGAATTACCTACGAGTCTAAAAGTAGCTATTTATAAGCGAAAGTGGGGAAGTTGTAATAGTAAGCGAGAGCTAACATTTAATTTGCATTTAATCGGAGCCCCTTATCATGCTATTGATTATGTGATTGTTCACGAGTTAGCGCATTTACGTCACTTAAACCACAGCAAAGCTTTTTGGCAACACGTTGAGCATTTTTTTCCTAATTATAAAGCATCATCAACATGGCTAAAGAAAAACAGTATGAGTTTACAATGGGTGTTTTGAAGTTAACCTGAATATAGGAATATAGGAATATAGGAATATAGGAATATAGGAATATA
>NZ_JACJEP010000028.1:0-49374 GCF_014164135.1 Pseudoalteromonas sp. SG45-1 | reverse complement strand
TTTGTCAACACTTAAATTTAAACTTTCTAAAAAGATTCAATCTAAGTTTTACTTAACACCCTGAGTTGTTCGTGCCTCGCTATGCGTTGCTGTTTCCCGTCTCAGTGGGGTCGCATTATAGGGAGCGGCGGATTTTACGCAAGCGTTATTTGCATAAAACAGTAATTAAAATTAAGCCCCAAGCAAGCGCACACGATAGACACAAGTTACCCACAAAACCCTGTTGATAACTCTGTTTTTGAACTTTAAAACTAAACACTTTTATCCTGATGTGATAAGTTGCGGTCACTTTTTTTAACTCATGTATTTAGGCAGTATCCATGACAGACATAATAAATAGTATAAGTGCCCTTCTATGGGGGCAAGTTCTCGTCTACTTATTAATAGCAGCGGGCCTCTTCTTTACTTTTCGACTAGGCTTTATTCAATTTGTGCAATTCCCACATATGTTCAAAGTTATGTTTGGTTCTCGTAAATGTGCCGATAACGAAATTTCATCCTTTCAGGCTTTTTGTACTTCATTAGCAGCTCGTGTCGGTACTGGCAATATGGCAGGTGTTGCCGTCGCCTTATACCTAGGTGGCCCAGGTGCTATTTTCTGGATGTGGCTTATTGCATTAATAGGTATGGCTACAAGTTTTGCCGAGAGTACTCTAGCTCAGGCTTATAAAACAAAAGATGCAGATGGTAATTTTAGAGGTGGCCCTGCTTATTATATGCAAAACGGTCTAGGCAAACGTTGGATGGGAACTTTATTCTCGTTATGTTTAATTTTAGCCTTTGGTTTAGTATTTAACGCAGTACAGTCAAACTCTATTGCTGCAGCATTTGAAGTAGCGTTTGATGTACCTAAGTATATAGTAGGCATTTGCTTGGTTATTGGTTCTGGCATCATTATTTTTGGTGGCCTAAAAACAATTTCTCGCTTTGCTGAAATGGTTGTGCCATTTATGGCATTAGCTTACCTGCTGGTTGCACTTTATGTATGCGCCATTAACTTTACTGCACTACCAGATGTGCTAGTACTTATTATAAAAAGTGCTTTTGGTATTGAACAAGCTGGTGCTGGTGCTATTGGATACGGTGTCACACAAGCGATGATCCAAGGTATAAAGCGTGGTTTATTCTCAAACGAAGCTGGTATGGGTAGTGCAGCTAATGCCGCGGCTACTGCGACGCCTTACCCTCCTCACCCAGCATCACAAGGTTATGTGCAAATGTTAGGCGTATTTATTGATACTATTGTTATTTGTACAGCGACTGCTTCTCTTATTTTACTATCGCAGCAATTAGTACCTGAATCTGGTGTTATGGGGATTGAACTTACACAAGCAGCATTACAAGAACATGTCGGCAACTGGGGTACTTACTTTATTGCTATTGCTATATTGTTTTTTGCCTTTACTTCTATTGTGGCCAATTACTCTTACGCTGAAACAAATTTAATGTTTTTAGAACACAACTCTAATAAAGGTATGTTTATCTTTAGACTTGTTGTTTTAGGTATGGTGATGTTTGGTGCTGTTGGTGAGCTTGGTTTAATTTGGACGCTGGCAGATATATCAATGGGTTTAATGGCCATTGTAAACGTTATAGCGCTATTTATGCTTTCAGGTGTTGTTGTATGGCTTTCAAAAGACTATAACGAACAACGCAAAAAGGGCTTAATACCCACCTTTGACAAAAGTAAGCATCCTAAACTTGCTAAAGAGGTTGACCCAGAGGCCTGGGAATAGAAAATAATCAGCGAGCTACGGCTCGCTTTTTTAGTTCTAAAAATAACAAATACTACGCTTAATCATCTCATTGCTTATAAATAAAAAGTTATATTAATTTTAAAACTATTTTATATTTAATTACGTAGGACATATGAATTAAGTTATCTATAAAAAGGAGAGCCGATGGATGACATGACAAAAAAATACAGTATAGACACTACTGATTACCAAGTTGGGCAAGATAATGTACAAAAGTGGGGATTTGATATCCATAATCCAGTATTTGGTATAAGCGCCTTCTTAGTTGTTTTATTTGTAATACTTACCCTAGTTTTTGACCCTACCGTTACCCGTGATGCACTAACCTCGACTAAAGACCTAATAATTAATCAATTTGATAGTTACTTTATGTTACTAGCCAATGCCTTTGTGATCTTTTGCGTTATTTTAGCATTTTCTCCTTTAGGTAAAATTCGGTTGGGTGGCGTAAAAGCTCGTCCTGAACATGGTTACATGTCATGGCTTTCAATGCTCTTTGCAGCAGGAATGGGGATTGGCTTACTGTTTTGGGGAGTTGCTGAGCCAACTGCATATTATACTGGTTGGTATCATATGCCTATGGGCGTTGAGCCAAACTCACCGCAAGCACACTCTTTAGCTTTGGGTGCAACCATGTACCACTGGGGTTTACATGGATGGGCGATTTACGCTGTTGTTGGATTAAGCTTGGCTTTTTTTGCATTTAATAAAGGCCTTCCATTATCTATACGTTCGGTTTTTTATCCATTATTTGGTGATCGCGCCTGGGGATGGCTCGGTCATATCATAGATATACTCGCTGTACTGTCTACTTTATTTGGTTTAGCTACATCGCTAGGCCTTGGCGCTCAACAAGCTACCAGCGGGATAAATTATCTGTTAGGCACTGATTACGGGACTGCTTTTCAAATATCTGTTATTGGTTTAGTAACGTGCATTGCAATTTTCTCAGTTATTAGAGGTATTGAGGGGGGTGTTAAAGTACTGAGCAATGTTAATTTAATTTGTGCATTTATTTTATTATTAGCCGTTATTGCCCTTACTTTCTCTGATGCAATTACTGCTATTTGGTTTACCCTTGGGGCGTACGTAGAGCACTTTGTACCTTTAAGTAATCCTTTTAATAGACCCGATGAAGATTGGATGCACTCTTGGACTGTGTTTTATTGGGCATGGTGGATATCATGGTCGCCGTTTGTTGGGATGTTTATTGCCCGAGTTTCAAAGGGGCGCACTGTACGCGAGTTTTTACTCGTCGTCATTGGCCTACCAACGCTTCTTAGTTTGGTTTGGATGGGCGTATTCGGAAATATGGCAATTACACAAGTTATAGATAAAGTTGGCCCACTTGGACAAAATGGTTTAACTGATATCTCAGTGACTTTATTTCAAGTATACGAGCAGTTACCTCTTTCTAGTTTTATTTCTATTATTTCTATAGCACTCGTTTTGGTGTTTTTTATAACGTCGTCTGATTCAGGATCGCTTGTAATAGATGGTATAACTGCGGGCGGTAAAATAGATGCACCAGTGCCACAACGTATATTTTGGGCTACAGTCGAAGGCGTGATTGCAGCAGTATTGCTCTGGGTTGGTGGCTCGCAAGCATTGCAAGCGCTTCAGTCGGGCGTAGTTACTACAGCTTTGCCGTTTTCAATAGTACTTATTTTAATGTGTGTTGCGCTTATTCAAGGCTTGTTGAGCGAGTATCCAATTTACAAAGCTCAGAGTAAACTGCAATAACAATTTATCCTTTATAAGCGATCCTCAAGGGTCGCTTATAAAATCTTCGCAATTCGTATAACTAAGTGCTTAACGCATTCCCTATACTCCCACCTTAAATTTATTTTAGACACCGCACTTCTATTACATTCATTAATGCCACCCCTCGTTAAAACTTAGGTGCAGGAGTAATTGCCAAGAAAATTAAATAACCAGCGTTCTGATTTTTTGCTCTGTTATAAACAGGTGCTCTTATACCAATTCGCTTAATTAAGTGATCTATTTTGAGGATGGTGAAACTCTAAGATATTAAAAGGAAATAGATTTTAAAGGTAAGTAGGTATTAAAAATAAGATTAGAGAATTTAAGTAAGAATAATTTTTGAATTTTTTAAAATTAGAAGCAATTTAGAATTTAAGTGAATTTTATCTGAGGATTTTAGTAAAGATGGTGCCCGAGGCCGGACTTGAACCGGCACGACTTGTTAGTCGAGGGATTTTAAATCCCTTGTGTCTACCAATTCCACCACTCGGGCATCGAGTTTGCTAATTAAAGCGTGTGGAGTAAATTATATGGAGGCGGAACCCGGAGTCGAACCGGGGTAAACGGATTTGCAATCCGGTGCATGGCCACTCTGCCATTCCGCCTAAATGTTTCCAAATAATTTGGAGCGGTACACGAGGCTCGAACTCGTGACCTCGACCTTGGCAAGGTCGCGCTCTACCAACTGAGCTAGTACCGCAAAATACTATTTTATCAACTTCAAATTATCTTGGTTAAACAATTTAAAGTGGTGCCCGAGGCCGGACTTGAACCGGCACGACTTGTTAGTCGAGGGATTTTAAATCCCTTGTGTCTACCAATTCCACCACTCGGGCATCGAGTTTGCTATTTAAAGCAAGTGGATAAAACTAATATGGAGCGGTACACGAGGCTCGAACTCGTGACCTCGACCTTGGCAAGGTCGCGCTCTACCAACTGAGCTAGTACCGCATCATATTAATTCTAAATTAACCATTTTATAAATTACACTTGGTAATGCAATTAAACCACAAAGTGGTGCCCGAGGCCGGACTTGAACCGGCACGACTTGTTAGTCGAGGGATTTTAAATCCCTTGTGTCTACCAATTCCACCACTCGGGCATCGAGTTTGCTAACTAAAGCGTGTGGAGTGTTGAAATGGAGGCGGAACCCGGAGTCGAACCGAGGTAGACGGATTTGCAATCCGGTGCATGGCCACTCTGCCATTCCGCCCCAGTACGGGGTATTAACCTTAAGATAAACTTGGAGCGGTACACGAGGCTCGAACTCGTGACCTCGACCTTGGCAAGGTCGCGCTCTACCAACTGAGCTAGTACCGCATTTTATTTATCAGTTATTTGAATTAGCACATGATGATTTATGTGAACATTCAGGCAACTGATTAATTACCGTTTCGTTTATCTCGGGGGCTATGCCCTCTCAACACGGACGCATTCTACAGAGATTATTAAACGCGTCAATACAAAAAATGCTAGTTTTGAACTGTTTGCTTGTTTTTTATCTAAAACGGTGCGTTATTATACATTTAGAGTTAATTTTTAGTCAATTCACCCCATGCTGCACGTAAATATTGCATCATAGAACTCAAGGTTAAAAAGGTCGCAATGTACAGTAGTCCAAAACTTAAATAGTTCATCCATGTATCATATTGCCAAATCAAACCGATAATGGCTAACATTTGTGCAGCCGTCTTGATTTTACCCATGTTTGATACAGCGACATTACCACGCTTACCCTGCTCTGCCATCCATTCACGAAGTGCAGATATGATAATTTCACGGCTTATTATAATAAGAGCAGGTATGGTCATGTACATTGACTGGTACTGATCAGATAACGCTACAAGTGAGGCACATACCATTACTTTATCAGCAACAGGATCTAAAAAAGCACCAAAAGGGGTTGATTGCTCAAGCTTTCTTGCTAAATAACCGTCTAGTATATCGGTGATTGATGCAAGCCAAAAAATAAAGGCGGCAGCAAAAAAAGCCCAGCTATAAGGCAAATAAAATATCACCAAAAAAACGGGGATAAGAAAAAGTCTAAATGTTGTGAGTGTGTTTGGAATATTCCACATAACTACTTGGATATGTCTTTTTTGCTATATTCGCATGTAGGGCTAGCCCTTGTCATGCAAATGGTTAAATATCTTCTCAGCCATGTCAGGGCTGATCCCAGGAACTTTCTTTAACTGTTCTATATTAGCAGCTTTTACTCCCTGCATGCCCCCTAAATATTTTAATAATGTTTGCCGACGCTTGGAGCCGACTCCATTTATTTCTTCTAGTAGTGATTGCGTACGTTGTTTTTGGCGTTTATTACGATGCCCTGCAATTGCAAAACGATGAGATTCATCACGTATATGCTGTATTAAATGTAGCGCAGGTGCATCTGAATCCATAGGAATGGTTTTTCGACCACCGTCAATTAATAGTGTTTCAAGGCCAGGCTTACGGCTAGTACCTTTAGCGACACCTACTAATAAAGGCATTTTTGTATGTGGCCAGTTAGAAAAGTACTGCTCCGCGCGCCCAAGTTGCCCCTTACCACCATCAATAAAGATAACGTCTGGAATTTTGTCTTCATCTACTAATTTGTTGTAACGCTTATTAAGTGCAAACTCCATTGCAGCATAATCATCACCACCGGTTATACCCGTTACATTATAGCGCCTATACTCTTTCGTATTTGGGCCTTGTGAGTCAAATACAACACAACTTGCAACAGTGTTCTCACCCATGGTGTGGCTTATATCAAAACACTCCATTCGGGTAATATCATCAAGTCGCAGTGTTGCTTTTAATTGTGCATAACGTTTATTAATAGAGTCTTGGGTACTTTGCTTAACTGCAATACTGTTTAATGCATTTTTATTGGCCAGTTGTAAGTATTGAGCACGCTCACCACGGGTAACTACTTTAAGTGTTACTTTGCGCTCACTTATTTGTGTGAGTGCTTCACCGAGTGCCCCGCTCTCTTCTATTTCAAAAGGTAATATGATTTCTTTTGCAATACGCCCTGTTGCTCCTGGCGCTAAATAGTACTGTCCTAAAAATGAAGTCAATATTTCTTGCTCACTTGAATCTTTAGGTACTTTTGGAAAATACGTTTTACTACCCAATACTTTGTGATCGCGGATCATTAATAAATGAATACCATTTAAACCATTTAAATGAGCAAAACCAACTACGTCCATTTCAGCAAAATTACCTGATATAGACTGTTGCTCCTGCATTTTACGAAGTAGCATTATTTGGTCGCGAACTTTTGCCGCCAGTTCAAAGTTTAATTGTAGGCTGGCTGCTTCCATTTTCTTTATTAAATCAGCAATAACTTCGTGAGATTTACCCGTTAAAAACTTACGGACATAGTCAACTTGCTCGCTGTAATCATCATCCGTAACTTTATTCACACACGGAGCTGAACAACGCTTAAGCTGATATTGCAGACACGGGCGACTTCTTGCGCGGTAATAAGCATCTTCACATTGACGAACAGGAAATATTTTTTGCATTAAGCGCAAGCTTTCAGATACCGCTCCCGCGCTCGGAAAAGGCCCAAAGTACTCACCTTTAATTTTACGGCTGCCACGATGAAACGCTAAACGAGGGTGTTTATGGCTAGTTAATAAAATATAGGGATACGACTTATCGTCGCGTAATAATATGTTGTAGCGAGGCTGGTATTTTTTTATTAGATTATTTTCAAGCAGCAGCGCTTCTGTTTCAGTATTAGTGAGTGTGACTTCGATGTCACAAATATTACTCACTAAAACGCGTGTTTTGCTATCGGTAATGTTACTTCTAAAGTAACTGCTCACACGCTTTTTTAAATGCTTAGCTTTACCAACATAAATAACTTGGTTGTCACTATCAAGCATGCGGTATACACCCGGCTCACTTGATAGCGTTTTGAGAAAATGTACGTGATCAAATTCAGACATAAATTATAGTTAGTACGAAACGTCTATATCAATCATTTTATGACGAATTGCTAAATGGGTAAGCTCAACATCACCACCTACATTTAGCTTTTCAAACATACGATAGCGATAGCTATTTACTGTTTTTGAACTTAGGTTTAAACGCTCAGCTATATTTTGTGCTTTTTCACCTTTAGTGATCATAAGCATAATTTGCAGTTCGCGTTCAGATAAGCTCTGAAAAGGATTTTCGTCTGTGCGACCTGTCACTTGCGCAAGTGCTATTTGCTGTGCAATTTCAGGAGCAATATAACGCTGACCGGCATGAACACAACGAATGGCACGCACCATTTCGTCAGAGCCAGCACCTTTAGTTAAAAAGCCATGTGCACCAATTTGCATTACTTTACTCGGAAACGGGTCTTCACAGTTAACGGTAAGCACAATAATTTTTACATCAGGGCAGTAACGACAAATCTTTTTAGTCGCTTCTAATCCGCCCATGCCTGGCATATTCATATCCATTAATACTATGTTTGGCGCATGCTGACGACAAAACTGTACAGCCTCTTCGCCAGTTTTAGCTTCACCAATTACTTTAAACCCTCGTACATCATCAAGAATACGCTTTATTCCTGTTCGTACAAGTTCATGGTCATCAACTAAAAGTACATTAATCAATGGAACATCCTCACTTACCTAACAACATGCAATTTAATTAAATTAATTTGCCACAGTAACATACATAAAGCGAAACAATAACTAATATTATTGCCTCGCCCTGATAGTTTAAGATGACGATTTTTCGCTAAATCTGTCAACCCATAACGCAATGATACCATCACCCGTTACATTACACGCAGTACCAAAGCTATCTTGTGCCAAATAAAGTGCAATCATTAATGCAACCGCGCCTTCATTAAACCCAAGCATGCTTGTTAATAAACCAAGCGCCGACATAACTGCGCCACCTGGAGCACCTGGTGCTGCAATCATTACTACACCTAACATCATAATAAACGGTAGCATACCCATTAATGAAGGGACTTCCATGCTTGGCGATAAAAACATAACAGCCATTGCACAGGTTACTATAGTGATAGTTGAGCCAGATAAGTGAATAGTCGCGCAAAGTGGTACGGTAAAGTTTGCTACATCTTCTTTAACGTTATTTGCTTTACTTGATTGAAGCGATACTGGAATCGTTGCTGCACTTGACATAGTACCTAACGCTGTAAAGTAAGCTGGTAGCATATTTTTAACTAATTCGATTGGATTACGTTTTAATAGTACACCTGTCGCTATATATAAAACGCTTAACCATAACCAGTGCATAACAAGCGCTGCAATTAGTACTACGCCAAATGTTCGCAGTGTATCTACCACAGTACCCGCTACCGTCATTTCGGCAAATACACCTGCAATGTAAAATGGTAAAGCAGGGATAATTACTTTTGATAATAATCCGTCAATCACATCTCGGCCCTGATCAGACACCTTTTTAAGCGTATCAAGCTCTAATTGGCTCATGCCTATACCAAATACAAAAGCAGTTACTAATGCGGTCATTACCCCCATCAAAGGTGGAATTTCTAAATCAATAAAGCTGCCAATTTCTGTAGCAACTTCTGCCTCGAATGTAATACCACCGCTTAAAAAAGGGATAACAGCACTTACTAATAAAAATGCAAGCGTACCTGCAATAATTGTAGAGCTATAAGCAAACCCGACTGTTTTACCAAGTAAGTGACCAGACCCTTTTGGTAGGCCTGCAATGCCTGATGCAATAAAAAATAATATAATAAGTGGAATGGTAAAAGAGATAATTTGACCAATCAGCTCTTTTACTGTGAATAAAAGTTCAACACCAGTTATAGGTACATATAGTCCAACTAGGATACCGGCCACAATACCGGCAATTAATTTTAAGATTAATTTCATTGTGATTGCTTAATTGAATTTAGATACGTGTTTTTATCATGTTTTAGACGCATTGTGTGATAAAACTATTCAAGTTACATTCATATGCACAAATATTAAACAAACACAGCTTAATTCAATACTCTTTTGAACATTTTTTGACTAAACGAAGTTTTATTCTTTAAATTTTAAATTAAGCCCGCACCTATAATAACTAAAGCACCGCTAATAATTGATTTTTATTTCGACTGGTTATAAGCCCAATAGATATATGTTATAGCCAAACTTTACTTTAGTTTTTTTAAACTCACAGTAAAGTGTGTTTATATAGTTAGTAGCAAAGGCTATTAACACGTTGATCAGATTGCATCCAAAGGAACATTATGTCTACTATTTTTGAAGATAACTCACTAAGCATCGGTAATACACCGCTGGTAAAACTTAACCGTGTTACAGGTGGGAATGTATACGCTAAAGTTGAATCTCGTAATCCAAGCTTTAGTATCAAATGCCGCATTGGTGCATCGATGATTTGGGAAGCTGAAAAGTCAGGTCAGCTTGTTGAAGGTAAAGAACTTATTGAACCAACATCGGGGAACACCGGTATTGCACTTGCATTTGTTGCAGCAGCACGTGGTTACAAGTTAACGCTTACTATGCCAAACACCATGAGCCTAGAACGTCGCAAGCTATTAAAAGCATTAGGTGCAAATCTAGTACTTACCGACGGTGCAAAAGGTATGAATGGCGCAATTGAAAAAGCAAAAGAAATTCAAGCAACAGCACCTGATAAGTATATTTTATTACAACAATTCGAAAACCCTGCAAACCCAAAAATTCACTTTGAAACAACAGGCCCTGAAATTTATGATGCGCTTGATGGCAAAGTAGACTTTTTTGTAGCCGGTGTAGGTACTGGTGGTACTATTACAGGTGTTAGCCGTTACCTTAAAACAGAAAAAGGTCTAAACGTTAAGTCTATTGCTGTTGAGCCAACTAACTCTCCAGTTATTAGCCAAACGCTTGCCGGTGAAGAAATTAAACCAGGTCCTCATAAAATCCAAGGTATTGGTGCTGGCTTCATTCCTGGCAACTTAGATATGGACTTAATTGATGGCGCAGAGCTTGTATCTAACGAAGACGCAATTGCAATGGCGCATCAGTTAATGAAAAAAGAAGGTATTTTAGTAGGTATTTCGTCAGGTGCAGCGGTTGTTGCAGCTAAGCGAATTGCTGAAAAGCCTGAAAACGCAGATAAAAATATTGTTGTTATCCTACCTAGTGCAACTGAGCGCTACTTATCAAGCCCAATGTTTGATGAAGAGTTTAGTGAACAAGAACTAGTACAATAAGTAATTTTAAGATTTTTAGAAGGATGCTTTAGGCATCCTTTTTTATTATTTATTATCCAATTTTCTATTTATTGCCTGCCATACCTTTACATCTGCATAGATAAACCACACACTTTAAAAAAACTAATTAATAATAATTAATATGAAAAAAATCACGAGTTTATTAAGTTTGGTCATCTGTTTATTTTTATCAGCCTGTGGTGACGATACCAAAACACTTGGCGACACTCCTGGCGATACAGCAACCGCTTATTTTCATGCGCTTTATAACCAGCAAGACCTTCAAAAAGCCAGCACCATGGCAACCCCCAACCTTACACGTATAATGAAATCCTACGGCACCGCTAAACAGTTTTCCCGTAACTTAGTAAATATGCAATACGATGAAGTCACCATTGAAGTTGATATGACCAATATGAGCGTCCGTGAACAATACGGCGATAACGCTAAAATAAACCTTATTTTTACCGGCTATTTAAATGGTGATAAAATTGACGAAATGCGCAGTGTAAAAATGCTTCGTAAAAAGGGAAAATGGTACATAGATAAAATTGTTGCCGACCCTTACGCTCGTTAAAAATAAATGAATTAAACATAAAAAGGCCTTACATTCGTAAGGCCTTTTTATGTTTAGCAGGGCGTGTTGATCTTTGTGGATTGAAATTTGTTCAATCTAGGGGCGATTTAATCGCGGCGCGAGGTTTGTAACCTAGTGGGCTAAGTAAAAACCGAGCAACAAAGAGTTAATCGTCCCTAGAAAGAACCCAAAGGGCAGCGCATGTTTGGCATTTATGCTGCGTTATCGCCTATTTATGGGGAATAACCACACTACATAGGCTCTGCCTTGCCTAAAAACCAAACAGTCTGCTGCAAATTCAACCACGAAAGGTCAACACGCCCTAGTATTCAAAGTACTGCGCTACAGCTCACCAGGTTGAAAGTTATCAACTGCAATGGCTTTCTTACGTAGCTTATTAGCATGATGCATTGCATCAGCATCCGTTTGCTCTAACAACTTATTTTCAAGCGCATAATTTATAGCACCTTCAATATCAAGCGTTGCAGGCACACTGCCCTTACGCTGCCATTGTTTTAAGTCTTTAAACTGCGCTTGCATATCATGCATAGCTAAAAATGCGCTTTCCATGACCCCTGTACCTGCATTTTCATCTACATAACATAAATGCGTTAAGCGGTTTCTAAATACACCAGGTTGAGTCATACGCTCGCAAATACTTTGTGCTATTTCATCACTTGGTCTGTGGTAATGGTTTCCAAGCGGGAACACTATACGTTTAAGGATAAAATTCACAACCGGATTTGAAAAGTTTTTAAAGAAGCCATTAAACGCTTGGCCAATTTCAAATAATGAGTTCTCAATTGCATATTTTACAAATGGTAAATCAGCTTGTTGGCGCCCTTCATCTTCATAACGTTTTAAAACAGTTGATGCTAAGTACAAATGACTTAATACATCACCCAAACGCGCTGATATCATTTCTTTACGTTTAAGTTCACCGCCAAGCATTAACATTGCAACGTCTGTACAAATAGCTAAGCCTCGGCTCATTCTACTCAGTTGTTTATAATAAATAGCCGTTTCACCACCTACAGGCGCTTTAGCAAAATAACTACGTGTTAAGCCATGCACAAATGCCATACCTGCATTACTTGCTGCAAATATTATATGGTTCATTAATAAACCATCAAATTGTTCAAGTGCTGCGTCGTCATCTTCCATTGCAGCGGCTTCCATTTCTTTTAAAACAAATGGATGACAGCGTGTTGCACCTTGGCCAAATATCATTAAGTTACGCGTTAAAATATTCGCGCCTTCAACCGTAATTGATACTGGAATCCCCATATAGCCATGCGCTAAATAGTTATTAGGCCCTACTTGAATTCCTTTACCTGAATGAATATCCATTGCATCATTCATTACCGTACGACCCATTTCAGTCATATGGTATTTAGCAATCGCTGTTACAACCGACGGGCTTAATTTTAAATCAATCGCACCTGCGGTCATTAATCTGCACGACTCAAGTGTGTAAGTTAAACCACCAATACGTGCAAGTGCCTCTTGGACACCTTCAAACTGCCCTATAGATACACCAAACTGCTGGCGTACCATGGCGTATGCCGATGTCATTTTTGAAGCTAAATGTCCAGTTGCTGCACTTAATGCCGGTAGTGATATACCACGCCCTGCACTTAAACACTCAACAAGCATTCTCCAGCCACGCCCTGCACACTCTTGACCGCCAATGATCCAGTCCAGTGGTATAAATACATCTTTACCGTAAGTGGTACCATTCATAAAGGCCATATTAAGCGGATAATGACGCTCACCCGTTTCAACACCCGGATGATCGGTTGGTATTAGAGCACATGTAATGCCTAGCTCTTTCTTATCACCTAATAAAGTATCAGGGTCATACATTTTAAATGCTAAGCCGAGTACAGTAGCCACTGGTGCAAGTGTAATGTAACGCTTTGACCAATTTAAACGCAGGCCCATTACTTGCTCGCCATTGTGCTCACCCATACACACCACGCCCGAATCAGGAATGCTGCCAGCATCAGAGCCCGCCTCTGGTCCCGTTAATGCAAAACAAGGAACATCTGTACCATTAGCTAAACTTGGCAGCCAACGATCTTGCTGCTCTTTAGTGCCATAGTGAAGAAGTAACTCGCCCGGACCTAAGCTATTAGGCACCATAACAGTGACTGCGGCTGTTAAGCTTTTAGTCGAAATTTTTGACACTATCGTCGAATTAGCAATTGCTGAGAACTCACGACCGCCAAATTTTTCAGGAATGATCAGTGCAAAAAAACCTTCTGTTTTTAGGTAATCCCACACTTCTTTTGGTAAGTCTTTGTCTTTTTGTACAATTTGATAATCATCAAGCATCGCCAATAAGGTTTCTACTTGGTTAGCCATAAATGCGTTTTCTTTATCGCTAAGCTCTGGTTTTGGAAAGTGGTGCAGTTTTTGCCAGTCTGGGTTACCACTAAATAACTCACCATCCCACCAAACATCACCTGCTTCCATTGCCTCTCGCTCTGTTTGCGATAATGGCGGAAGCACCTTTTTGAACATTTTAAACGTAGGACGACTAATCAAGTTTAGGCGAATATCTTTAACCGCAAAAATAACCACCACCACGACCAGCAATATTATAAATATTAACATGCGCACATTCCTTACACATTGAATGAAAATAGTAACTTAATTATGACCCATCTTAATTTAAATACAATCATTGCACGACGAGTCGTGAGCCTTAACGCATTCATTTTATTGTTTTAAACATCACTGCTATTATCAACGTTTTAATAACAATAAATTAAAGGAATAGCATGACCCCTTTTCGATTTAAACTAAGTATGAGCGCCTTAATGGTAGCAAGTACTCTTGCTTTAACGGCCTGCGATGCGCAAGTATCTATCGACACTACCGATTCACCACACACTAAAAAAGCTGTAACAGCTAAAGATGCAAATACATTTATAACAAACACAGAAAAAGAACTAAGTGCACTTTATTTAGAATCGAGCCGTGCAGAGTGGATTTACGCAAACTTTATTACTCACGATACATCTGCTCTATCGGCTGAAGTTAACCGTAAAATGACCGAAACAGTCGTGCGTTTAGCAAATGAAGCTGCAAAATACGACGAACTAGAGCTTGATTACGATGCTCGCCGTAAGCTTGATAAACTAAAACTAGCACTTACACTTCCAGCCCCACAAGACGCTGATAAAACAGCGAAGCTTTCACAAATTGTTGCAGAGCTTGGCGGGCTATATGGTAAAGGTAAATACTGTAAAGAAGATGGCAGCTGTTTGAGCCTTGGCGACATGACCTCAAAAATGGCCACCAGCCGAGATTACAACGAACTACTTGATTTATGGCAAGGCTGGCGTGAAATATCAAAACCCATGCGCCCACTTTACGAGCAACAAGTAGCACTTACCAACGAAGGTGCGAAGGAGCTTGGTTATGCCGATACGGGCGCTATGTGGCGCAGTAAATACGATATGCCTGCTGATGACTTTACCACTGAGCTTGACCGTATTTGGGGCCAAGTTAAACCACTTTATAACTCGCTACATTGCCATGTTCGCGCAAAGTTAGGTGAAAAGTACGGCACCGACAAAGTACCTCAAGATCAGCCAATACCAGCACACTTACTCGGTAATATGTGGGCGCAAGCATGGGGTAATATTTACGATGTAGTTGCACCAGAAAACGCCGATCCGGGTTACGACGTAACCGAGTTATTAGCTCAAAATAATTACGACGAACTTAAAATGGTCAAAGGGGCTGAAAACTTTTTTACCTCAATGGGTTTTGATGCGCTACCAGAGACATTTTACGAGCGTTCATTGTTTGTAAAACCAAAAGACAGAGATGTGCAGTGTCATGCATCAGCATGGAATATCGATAGCAAAGACGATTTACGCATTAAAATGTGTATTCAGCGCACAGGCGAAGAGTTTTCAGTTATTCATCATGAATTAGGTCATAACTTTTATCAACGCGCTTATAATAAACAGCCTTTATTTTATCAAGAAAGTGCAAACGATGGTTTTCATGAAGCCATTGGAGACACCATTGCCTTATCGGTTACACCAGGTTACTTAAAAGAAATCGGCTTACTTGAACAAGTACCTGATGAATCTAAAGATATCGGTTTGTTGATGAAAATGGCACTTGATAAAGTAGCCTTTGTACCGTTTAGCTTAATGGTTGATCAGTGGCGTTGGCAGGTATTTTCAGGTGAAGTAACCCCAGAGAACTACAATAAAGCTTGGTGGGAATTACGTGAAAAATACCAAGGAGTGCAAGCTCCTATCGCACGTAGCGAAAACGACTTTGATCCGGGTGCTAAGTACCACGTTCCGGGTAACACGCCTTATACACGTTACTTTTTAGCGCATATTTTACAATTTGAGTTTCATCGCAGCTTATGTGAAATTGCCGGTAACGATAAAGCCATTCATCGCTGCTCTATTTATAATTCAAAAGAAGCAGGGGATAGGCTAAACGCTATGCTTGAAATGGGTTCATCTCGCCCTTGGCAAGAAGCGCTTGAAACTGTAACAGGTAAGCCGCAAATGGATGCAACAGCAATGCTCGATTACTTTGCACCATTACAAACATATTTAGATAAACAAAACGAAGGCCGCAACTGCGGCTGGTAAATAGCGCTGAATAAAAAGCCCGCTCAAATGAGCGGGCTTTTTATTCATATTCTAATTTTAGTTAAATTAGAACTGTAAGCTTAAATTTGCAAAGTAAGCATCATAATCAGAATCATCCCAGTTATTGCCGTAACCTGCTTCTAAACCAACATTGTTGTTGAAAAAGTGTTGAGCACCAAGAGTGTAATCATCATTTTTATTAACTGTAACAAAAACCGATGTTGCTTTGCTGAAATAGTAGTTAGATGCTAATTCCCAGTTACTTGAACCACCATCAACATCTTCAAATTTACCTTCAACAGTCAAGTAGTTACCTTGCTGTAAATCAGCAAAGTACTTAGCTGCTACTGCACGGTAATCAAACTCATCATCTGCTGTTACTGTGAAACCGATATAATCAGTGCTATTTAATTCGTGGTTATATGCTAGGTCAAACACAAACTGATTCTCAGCATCTTCTACATCAACAAACGTTGCTTTTAATAAAAGGTTTGGATTAAAGAAGTAACCTGCAGAAAGTTCAATTACATCCGTGCTTGAGCCAAAATCACTATCGAAATTATTGTACTGTGCACCTAATACAAAATCTTCTACAAAATACTCACCGCCAATGCTAGTAACATCTGCAAAATCATTATCACTGTATGCACCATAAACATTTGTTTGCTTATTGATGTACTCAAATTGATCGTAAGGACCTAACGTCGCTTTTGGAGAAAAATAATAAGTTGAGTCAACACTTAGTGTGTCATCACCATCTACATCCACGTATCCTACATGGCTGATTGATTGGTAAGTATCTGCGGCTATTGCAGTGGTTGCAGCGCTTGATAATAAAATGCTCGAAATGATAACGGCTAATTTTTTCATTTTAAATTCCCTATAAATATTACTTTTATGCCTCAGCTGTCTAGCCAAAGTCGGGGCGCATCCTAACGCCAAAAAAATGAACAAAAACTGAATAAGAGGTTAGATTAAAACCACTTGAAATGTAAGTAATTACGAGCGAATGTAAATAATAAGTATCAACAAAATCTGCGTAACAATAGTCTGTCATCATTTAAACTTTAAAAGTAACAAATAAGGTACAAGTTGCCGCCAAATTGAGCACAACTTAATTATTCGATAAACCTCATTAATATAACCTCCCCTCACTAAATTTTTCTAATTTCTCAAAATAATGACTATATTTAATTCACTATTTCTGTATTTATAATGAAAAATAGGTTTGTATCAGTGCATATTTTTATCTGTTTTTTCCCAATAACCATTGTTTACTAGCAAAAACAACTCCAATACTTACTATTTTATAGCTATTATCATCGACTGCATTTAATGACTTTAATAACAATTTAGCCATTCATGGCGACTCTATTTATAATTTAAAAGAAGTATTTAGATGAGCAAAATAAAGGGCGTAATTGCGACTGGTAATAATTTACAGTTAAAAACTCAAACGTTTAAAAACGACAAAGCCCGCTAAATTTAGCGGGCTTTTGATATTACTTTTGTATTAACTAAGTACGGGACTTAATTAAAACTGAAAACGCATGTTAGCAAAGTACGCATCGTTATCAGAATCATCAGCGTTGTTTTCGTAACCCACCTTTACACCAATATTTTTATTGATAAAGTGTTGAGCACCAAAGCTGTAAGTGTCTTGCTTGTTGTAGTTAGCAAATACAGATGTTGCTTTTGAGAAGTAGTAATTAGTTTCTGCTACCCATTGGTTTTCTGCGTCATCAATGCTTTCGTATTTACCTTCAAAAGTTAGGTAGTTACCTTGCTGTAAATCAATAAAGTATTTAGCAGCAACTGCACGGTAATCAAAATCGTCGTCTGATGTAAGTGTAACACCTACGTAATCTGTGCTGTTTAGCATGTAGTTGTAAGCTAAATCAAATAATGCGTAATCGTCGCCGTCTTTGTTTTCAACTAGTGTTACTTTTGCAAGTAAATCAGGGTTGAAAAAGTAACCACCCGTCAGTTTATAAAGCTCACTGTTAGAACCTGAATCTGGGTCTAGGTTTTCGTAAGATGCGCCAACAACAAATTCATTAATGAAGTACTCACCACCAACTGATGTTAAATCGCCAAAGTCGTCATCAGCATAGCCACCATATACGTTAGTTTGTTTATTGATGTATTCAAACTGATCGTACGGACCTAAAGTTTTTTTAGGAGATAAGTAGTAAATAGAATCTACAGCAACGGTGTCGTTGTTATCGCTATTTTTGTAGCTTAGGTTACTAATTGAATTATAGCTGTCTGCAGCAGCCGCAGTGCTAGATAATAAAATGCTCGAAATAATAACTGCTAATTTTTTCATTGTAAGACTTCCCTATGTACATTGCTTTTTGTGCTCTAGCTGTATTGCTAAAGTCGAGGCACATGCTAACGTTAGGAAACTGAATGAAAACTTAACTAACCAGTTGTATTTATTAAGTTAATTGTAAGGAAGTGTTGTAAACTGTAAAATTAAAGTAGTTGCAACATCTAGTCAACAACTACTTAAAACATGTACTGTATTAAAGCGCGTGTTGGCTAATAATTCGGTAAACATCGTTAATATTATCGCCAGACTTAAACTCTTTACAAATTGGTGTTGGATCTGAGCCAACCCATATTTTTAGCTCGGCATCTAAGTCAAAATGGCCTGCACTTTCTTTACTAAACTTGGTAATTTTAGAGTAAGCAATACTCACCATTTCCATTTTAGAACCGGTCATACCTTGCTTATCAATTAAGATTAAGCGCTTATTAGTAAAAATAAACATATCACGTACTACTTTATATGCTTTTTCTACTTGCTCGCCGTCAATTAATGTATTGGCGAGGATTTTTTCTAAATCAGAATCGTCAACTTCGCTTGCATTACCCATAAGTCCGCTAAGTAAACCCATTATACTTTCTCCTGTTTAAATATTTGATTCTCTAATGTATGACCATTAACTAACTGCCGGTACTGCCAGTGTTGTTGATGACAAAAATTCAGTAGTGCAATATCAAGTGGATCGCTCGTTGGCTGATACTCAACTACATATTCTTTATGTTGGCTCATATACACACGACTCACACCTGCAATTGCTTGAAGCTGTTGCTCAACATTTTGATAAGCCTCGCTTAGCATTAATGTATAAAAGTGTTTATCGGTATTATTAGTTTTTGTTTGATGCTCGCTTAGTACGCCTTTATCTAAATGAAGTACCTGTGAGCATAGTCGCTCAAGCTCAGTTAAATCGTGAGAGCTTAAAATAAATGTAGCCTGTTCACTTAATTCTGATACCAGCTCACGTACTTCTCTGGCATGAATCGGATCAAGCCCTGCGGTTGCTTCATCAAGCATTACAATTTGTGGTGCGCCAATAAGTGCTTGCGCTATCGTAACGCGCTTGCGCATACCGTGCGATAAATCCCCCGCACGCTGCTTTGCAATTTCTTTTAAGCCAACTAAATCAAGTACACGTAGCGCCTCAGTTTGACTTTGCTTAGCACCCATACCTTGCAGCTTTGCATAAAAGGCGAGTTGCTTATCTATATTAAAACGAGGGTCAAGTTGCGCGTCTTGCGGTAATGCACTTACTTTATTAAATAAAGCAGCACTACCAGGTTTATGCCCTAATATTTCAAGGCTGCCTTTACTTGGCGCAATATAGCCGCACAACAAACTAAATAAGGTAGTTTTACCCGCACCATTTGGCCCAACAAGTGCCACTGGCGCGCCTTTGTTAATTTCAAAGTCCACATTATTAAGCGCAAGTTTTGCACCATACGATTTACTCAAACCGCTAGCTGTAATTAATGGTCTCATAGTGAGCTCCTTGCAAAAATACGTTGAGCAACGCTTAGTAATACCGCAGTTTGCACAAGGGGAATAGCCACAGTGCTCAATAATGGTAAATTTTGCCCCGCTAATAGCTCTATTTGCACACCCGGAAATAAATAATCAAGCAAGCCTAATGCGGGTATTTGCCATTGCAATATACCAACTACAATACCGCCTGCTGCAAAATATAAAATTGCCAATACAATAGATAAACGCGATGAGCGAGCAAAGGTATTAATTAACGTCATTAGTGCTACAAATGGGCACAAAGTAATCACTAATATTAAAAATATAGAAAGCGCACGGGCAAAACCACCAGCCAGTAAACTTGGATCTCTAAAACCCAATACCGCGAGTGTAGCCACAAGCGTTATACCCACCAAACATGCTAATACTCCTAGCTGCCCTAAAAAACGGCCAAACAGTATTTCGAAGCGAGTGGAGCGCAGTGATAAAAACCTTAGTGTGCCGCGCTCTCTATCGCCTACCGTTTGGTCGCTACAAATAAATAAACCAAAAACGGGAAAGCTATAAAGGGCTATTAACCAGTACATAGCAAATTCGGCCTCAGGCCAATCCAATAATTTACTTAAACCAATAGAACCTGATATATCACGGGCTATTTGCTCAAAATCAGGCGCACTTACAATGCCTACTGCCTGCCCTATTGGGTAGCGCAGTATTATTAGCCACACCAATGCAAAGGCAGCTAATGCAATAAGTCCACGTTTAGTTAAAAACATACGTACAAGCTCAAATCCCGCTATTTGCGTTAATCGCCCTACGTTTATCGGTAATGGTGTTGCCATTGACTATCCTTAATGACTTTTTATTTTCTGTGTATTTATCCACACTAAGTGTAAACACCTTGAATTACCAGCAAAAAAAAGCCCACCTATGGTGAGCTTTGTAACAATACATTTAAATGTAACAACATAAATTGCGATATAAATTATAAATACTGCTTATAAACCTCAAGTGCTTGGCTTAAATCGCTAATTAAATCTTCTACATCTTCAAGGCCTATGTGCAGGCGAATAACCGGCCCTAAATCCCAGCCTGTATTTGAGCGCAGCCCTTTCATAGTTAAATTAGCCGTTACTAAGCTTTCAAAACCGCCCCACGAAAAGCCCATTTTGATATGCTCAAGGCTATCTAAAAATGCATCAATCGCTTTTTGATTGCCGGTTTTCATCACAAATGAAAACAACCCATTACTGCCATCAAAGTCACGTTTAAAGAACTCATGCCCTGGGCAGCTTTCAAATGCAGGGTGTCGAATATGATCAACAAGCTCATGTTGCTCAAGCCATTTAGCTACTTCTATTGCTGCTTTTTCATGTTGATTTAAACGCACACCCATTGTACGCAGGCCTCTAAGTGCTAAATACGCATCATCGGCACTGGTACATTGCCCTAGTAAGTATGAGTTTTCGCGCAAGGTTGGCCAGTACTTTTTATTAGCAACAGCCACCCCCATCATCACGTCTGAATGGCCAACAATATACTTTGTTGCAGCTTGAATACTAATATCAACACCGTGCTCTAACGGGCGATAATGTAAGCCGTTACCGTAGGTATTATCAAGCATGGTCATTACGTTGTGCTCATTGGCTACTTTTACCATAGCGGGCACATCTTGCACTTCCATCGTAATAGAACCTGGAGATTCTAAAAACAACACTTTAGTATTTGGCTGAATATAATCTTTAATACCTGCGCCAATGGTTGGCGGGTAATAGGTTGTTGTAATGCCCAGCCCCACTAAAATTTTATCGCAAAAATCGCGAGTTGGTTCGTACACGTTATCAACCATTAAAATATGATCACCGGTTTTTAAAAACGATAAAAATACTTGGCTGATCGCCGCAGCGCCACAAGGGTACAATGCACACCCTTCGCCGCCTTCAAGTTCTGTAATCGCTTCTTGTAGCGCAAAGTGTGTTGTTGTTCCTCGGCGCCCATAAAATAACGTTTTATCGCCACGGGTTTTAGCTGCTTCTTTTAAATCGGCTACAGTATCAAATACAATGGTAGATGCACGCTGTACAACGGGATTTACTACGCCATGTGTATAGGCTTTTTTTCGCCCTGATGATACCAGCTGAGTGTTTTTATTACTTTTACTCGACATTGTTAATCCTTAAGGGTTTGTGCGCCAATGCTCAATTAAATAACGAGAGATAGAGTCGGTTCTAGGCAGCTTTAAATGCTCACCTTCTTCGTGCCAATTACCAAATTGTGCTAGGTCTTCACGGCTAAACCATTTTGCATCGTCTAGCTCTTCTTTATCTACGTTAATTTCCTCAGATGTCGCCTCTGCAAAAAAACCAAGCATAATTGACGATGGGAACGGCCATGGCTGAGATGCTACATAACGTACGTTATCAACTTCTATGCCTGCCTCTTCTTTAACTTCACGCGCAACAGCTTGTTCTAGTGTCTCCCCTGGGTCTACAAATCCAGCAAGCGATGAATACATACCAGTGGGCCACGCAGCTTGGCGACCTAATAAACAGCGTTCTACTCCGTCAGCAAAGACTTTAGTTACGACCATAATTACCGCAGGATCGGTACGCGGGAATGTAGGATGCTTACAGTTTTCGTTTTCACATACACGAGAATGCCCGGCTTCCACTGAACGGTTTTTACTACCGCAGCGCCCACAAAAACGATGCGTGGCATGCCAATAACATAACCCTCTCGCAAGGGCGGCTATTGAGGCATATTTAATGGTTACTTGAGGCCCATATTGGCGAATATCAAAAAACTGAGCGCCCTCTATTAAAGGCGAAAGTACGCTTTCATCCAGATCAGAAACATCCAATGCAAACACACCATGTTTAGCATTGTTTAAACCAACAAAAATAGCACTCGTTAAATCTAAATGTGCCACTTGTTGATACGTTAAATAGCTTACTTTAGGGGTATCTTTAATAAATAGGGTTTGATTATTTTTAACTAAAACCCATTTACTTTGCGCCGACATTTGCGCTTTAAGCCAAGATGGGTCTTTACGAAAATTTGAGCCTCTATCTAGTGGCATGTTGCTGTAATGAAGCATGTAAGTCCTTGGTAACTCGTTATGCTTTAAAATTACCATAATCATTTAGCAAACCCAATTGATTACAGTAATAAAAAAAGCCTATATAAGGCTTAATTCATCTATTACGGCTTTGTATTAAAATCTCTCATGTTGCAGGCACTTAGCTTGCACTTTTTTAACTATTTTTTGCTGTTAAAGTAGCAAAGTATTATCAATTAAATGAAATTGCTCTGCGCTTTGTTTTAATACCTCAGCAGTTAACCGGTCAGCACCGTATACATCGCACGGTACATTATATTGATTTTTTAAATGCCCAAGTAACAAAGCAAAGTCACCATCGCCAGAGAGCAAAATAACTTTATCAAGGTTTTTACCCTGCTCTAACATGTCTATTGTTATGCCTACATCCCAATCGCCTTTAGCACTGCCATCACGGCGTTGAATAAATGGCTTTAGCTTTACCTCAAAACCAATCGCACGCAAAATATTTTGAAACTGATTTTGCTTTTCATCTCCTCGATAAATAGCATACGCAAAAGCACACTCAATATTGTATTGCGCCTCCATCATTCGCCAAAACGCATTGTAGTCAAAATTTTTCCCGTAACTCTCACGGCACGTGTAATAAATATTTTGCACATCAACAAAAATACCGACCCGTGGTTTCGTGCTTTGCTGCTCGTTTTGTAAAGTCATTTAGTGTCCTAGTGAGGATTAATAGCAATAAAAGTAATGTTATAAAATAAGTGTACCTTGCAATTTATATTTAAGTAACCTAAATTAGTTACATACCCTTATGTAACCAATATTGGTTACATATTAAAAAGTAACCATTTTGAGATTTTTATGATTGGTGTGATCAGCGGCGATATTATTAAATCGCAAACAATCCCTAAGCAGCAATACGATGCCATGCTTTATCAACTAGAGCAAAGTTTGCGAAACATTTCGGGGGAGCAAACACTTTGGAATATATACCGAGGCGATGCCTTTCAGTTACAAGTTAATAATCCTCAGCTCCTTTTTAAAAATGCCATACTTGTATATTTACACCTTAAATCGTCAGGTTATGAACTACGACAAAGCTTGGCACTTGGGCAAATAGATAACCCACGCAGCGATATAAAAACAGCAACCGGTTCTGCTTTTACTCTTTCGGGGCAAGGCCTTGATAAAATAGGCAATCAACGCTTTGTTTTTAATATTAACGAGCAGCAGCTCGATGAAAGCTTAAATCTTAATTTAGCCTTTGCCGACGTATTGCTCACTAAAATCACACAAAAACAAGCAAATGCCCTGTATGTCTATTTAACATCACCAGACAACAGCCACGCGGCACTGGCTAAAGAGCTTAAAACAAGTCGCGAAAACGTAACCAAACTACTAAATTTAGCGCACTACCAACTTATAGAACGCTTTATTAAACACACACAACACGTTATAAAAAATATAATTAAAGGAGGTGAATAATGGCGTTTTCACTTTTACTGGTCGCGCTTATTATTGGCCACTTACTCGCTGATTTTTACTGGCAACCTATGAGTTGGGTAAACGACAGAAATACCCGTCACTATAAAGCCAGCAAGCTTTATTTTCATGTACTAGTGCATGGTGTAACAAGTGCACTCATTATTACCGTGTGGGAATACATATTCGGGTGGCAGCAACTAAGCAGTGTTTTAATTGCCACGGCGAGCATTATGTTGAGCCATTACTTTATTGATATAGCTAAATCGTATTCTAATAAAGGCGTGGTGCCTTTTTTACTAGATCAAATAGCGCACATACTCGTTATTATTGCGCTCAGTATTTGGTTAACAGATAACAGTAGCTTTATGGCTGCAATTAAAAATATGCTCACTGATCCCAAAATACTGTGGGTGGTATGCGGTTATTTAATTATTTTAAGCCCCTGCGCCGTATTTATAAGAATGATGTTAGAGCGTTTAACAAGTAACTTTTCAAGTACTGGTAGCTTACCACTTGCAGGGCAAAGCATAGGTATGCTTGAGCGCGTACTTATGCTGAGCTTTATATTGCTTGACCAATTTGCAGGGCTTGGCTTTTTACTTGCGGCAAAGTCGGTATTTAGGTTTGGTGATTTAAGTGCAAGCAAAGATAAAAAACTTACCGAGTACGTCATGCTAGGCACATTACTTAGCGTAAGTGTTACTTTATTTGTCGGCTTGGGTATTAACTATTTAATCAGGCAGGCAATACAGTAAGTACAAATTACAGACAATAAAAAACGCGCTGCTTCTATTTAATTAAAGAAGGGAGCGCGTTTTTTGTATCAGCATTTAACTAAATTCTAAATTAATTAAACGCTAGTGCAATCACTAATAATGATTAATCGTTATTTGTGCGACGACGGCGTTGGCCATTACCGCCAACAGATTCACGCTTTTCCCATGGGTTTTGCGCGCTGTCATCTGTTTTAGCTGCTGGCTTTTTAGAACCACCACGGCGTGGGCCGGTACCATTTCCACCATTGTTCGGCTTTTTACTGTTAGGCTTGCTGCCATCAGATTTAGGCTTATTAAAAGGCTGCTTTTTCTTAGGCTTTTTAGCCGGCAGTGGGCGAGCATCTAATGCGCGTTCAGCTACTGGGTTAATAGGCTCAAAACCGTCTTCTTCAGCACGTGGAATAAGCTCACCAATAAAGCGTTCAATACCGTATAAATCAACAGCATCATCAACCGTTACAAACGAAATCGCATGACCCGACGCACCAGCACGGCCTGTACGGCCAATACGATGAACATAATCTTCATATACGTTTGGTAAGTCGTAGTTAACAACATGCGGTAATTCAACAATGTCTAAACCACGTGCAACAATGTCTGTTGCTACTAATACGCGTACTTCACCACTTTTAAAACCATCAAGTGCTTTAACACGTGCGCCTTGTGATTTATTACCATGGATAGCCGCGCCTACAATGTCATCGCGTTCAAGTTGTTTAACTAAGCGGTTAGCACCGTGCTTTGTACGGCTAAACACTAATACTTGTTGCCAATCGTTAGTGCGAATCAAGTGGCTTAGCAATGCTGTTTTACGTGTTTTATCTACCGCGTAAACGCACTGAGTAACACTTTTTGCAGTGGTATTTTTTGCTGCAACTGAAATTTCAACTGGGTCATTAATTAACCCTTTTGCTAATGCACGAATTTCATCTGAAAATGTAGCCGAAAACATCAAGTTTTGACGTTTAGCAGGCATTTTAGCAATTAAGCGTTTAATGTCGTGAATAAAGCCCATGTCTAACATGCGGTCAGCTTCATCCAGTACAAGCACTTCAACGCTATCAAATTTAACTGCATTTTGATTATGTAAGTCGATTAAACGACCCGGCGTTGCTACTAAAATATCAACACCTTTACGAAGACGCTGCATTTGAGGGTTAATTTTAACGCCACCGTAAACTACAAATGAGCTCACATCAGAATGCTTAGCGTACTCTTCAACGTTTTCACTTACTTGCAAAGCAAGTTCACGTGTAGGCGTTAAAATAAGCGCACGTACGTGATTACTTTTAGCTTTAGGACCCGACGACAAGCGCTCAATAAGTGGTAATGTAAAACCTGCTGTTTTACCTGTACCTGTTTGCGCTGCTGCCATAACATCACGGCGTTCAATAATTGCAGGAATTGCTTGAGCCTGAATCGGCGTTGGCGTTTCATAGCCCTTTTCTAAAACCGCATTAACCAAAGACTGTGATAAACCTAAACCTTCAAAACTCATATAAACTCTCTTTTAAATAAGGCTACATTAGCCAGTTGCGCGCATTATACCTGTAGTAGCTAAGAATGCATGCCATTATTTACGTTGCAGGCAATTGAGCATAGTTTATTAAAGTTAAACCTGTGATTAAGTTGCTTAAAAATGCAAAAAACGGCCATAGGCCGTTTTTTGTTTATACTTAATTACTCTAAGTATTAGAGTTACTTAACACCTAACTCACGCAAACGTTCTTGCAAGTAGCTATCTGCAGTGTAGCGCTCTGAAAGCACAACATCTGGATGCGGGTGTAAAAATAACGGTAATGAAATACGCGATTTAGTAGATGCTTTACCCGTTGGGTTAATTACACGGTGAATTGTCGATGGGAAATACCCGCCCGACGCTTCTTGTAGCATGTCGCCGATATTAATAATTAAGCTGCCAAAATCACATGGCACGTCTAACCAACCGCCATCTGTTTTTTGAACTTGTAAACCAGGCTCATTAGAAGCTGGTAATACAGTTAATAAATTAATATCGCCATGGGCTGCTGCGCGAATAGCACCAGGCTCTTCATCACCCGTCATTGGTGGATAATGTAGGATACGTAACAATGTTTGCTCAGAATCGGCAATCATGTCTTTTAAATCAATTGAAAACTTAGCACGCACATCAGCTGGTGCTTCAGCCTGAACCCAGCTTAATAATGTGCCAGCAAATTCACTTGCTAAACGGTAGTATTCACGTACATCAGCTTCAAGCTGGGCAGGAACGCGACCTTTAGGGTACACATGAAAGTACTCTTTAATGTCTTTTATTGTAAAGCCTTTCGCTACTTCTGATACTGAAGGCGGAAAGTAACCGTCTTGAGTTTCTTTAGAGAATAAAAAGTCGTGCTTTTGCTCTGAGTTAAAAAAGTCTTGCCAATTTTTGTAAATAGACTCAACTAAAGACTGTGGGATTGGGTGGTTTTTTAAAACGCCAAATCCAGTATTTCTTAACGATTCAACAAATTGTGCAGCCGCATCGGGAGCTTTATAATCAACAGTAGGTAATTGCATTGTACGTTCCAGTGAATAGGTTGTGTGAAGTGAGTTGCTTTTAATAGTGCTAAATTACTTATATAAAGTAGCAAAGCCTTCATTATAGCGCTATGCGAGGATAGACAAATGACCTCAAAAACATAAGGACATATGTCCGCAAGGCATAGTCACTGTCACTTTGCTTGATCAAGATCAACTGATAAAAAAACGTTGAATTTGCAAGGTTTAGTAACTATCTCTGGTTTATTATTAGAATATATTTTATTTGTGTAAATAAGGCTCCCCATGCGACAAAAAGTATCTTTTAAAAGCGGCGATTTAGAACTTGCCGGCCAACTTGAACTTCCCTCTGGTGACGTTAAGTTTTACGCGCTATTTGCACACTGCTTTACATGCGGTAAAGACATTGCAGCAGCTACACGGATTAGTCGTGCACTCACACAGCAAGGTATCGCCGTACTGCGTTTCGACTTTACCGGTTTAGGTAATAGTGATGGCGACTTTGCTAACAGTAACTTTTCATCAAACATTCAAGATTTAGTATCTGCGGCAAATCATTTACGTGAGCATTTTGCTCCGCCGCAACTACTCATTGGCCACAGTTTAGGCGGGGCAGCCGTTCTTGCTGCTGCTGAGCATATTCCTGAAGTATCGGCTATTACAACCATTGGAGCACCGTCAGATGCGCAGCACGTAGCGCATAACTTTGAAGCACACCTTGATGAAATTAACGCAGAAGGTGAAGCTAAAGTTAACTTAGCTGGTCGTGAATTTACCATTAAAAAGCAATTTATTGACGATATAGCCAAGTACGATAAAAGCCACATAAGTAAACTTAAGCGCGCATTATTAGTAATGCACTCCCCTATTGATGCGACTGTAAATATTAGTGAAGCTGAAAAAATTTATGCATCAGCTAAGCATCCTAAAAGTTTTATTAGCCTAGATAACGCCGATCACTTACTTACTAATAAAAACGATGCCGACTACGCTGCAGAAATTATTGCAACGTGGGCTAATCGCTACGTTAAATATGACAAAACAAAATACGCCGCAAGCCTAACGGGTGGCAATGTACTTGTTGAAGAAAAAGATCATGTATTTACTCAGCACGTAAGCACCAAAGATCATACTTGGCTTGCCGATGAGCCAATAAAGGTAGGCGGTAAAAACTTAGGCCCCGATCCGTATCATCACTTATTAGCGGGGCTTGGTGCCTGTACGGCCATGACACTACGTATGTACGCTACACGTAAAAACTTACCACTGGAGCATGTTAAAGTAGAACTTGATCACACTCGCGATTACAACAAAGATTGCGACGATTGTGAGCAAACCGGTAACCTTGAAGCCATTACCCGTAAAATCACCTTACGTGGCGACTTAACAGAGCCTGAGCGTCAGCGTTTACTCGAAATAGCCGACAAATGCCCAGTGCATAAAACACTACACAATAACCCAGTTATTGTAAGTGAACTGGTAGAATAACTGCCGTGAAATTAATATAGCGCAGGTAACACTGCGCTGTGATTTAACTTTTATAAACCTAATTTTTACTATCTAAAAATCCCTCTACTTCTTTACTCATTCTATCCACCAGCCATTTTGGCCCGCCATCGTACATATCGTTATGACGCGATTTTTCTATCATTATTTGCGTAACAGGAAACTTATTCAGCTCTGAATCGTTTAACAGCACATTCGCATCAGCTGGGTAATCACTACCGCGTAGAGTAAGTACGTGAATGTTTTTATTGCGCGGGATCAACATGCGGCGATGATCGAGCGTAATAATAGTGCTAACTTCGTTTGGATAAATAGAGCCATATAATGCGGAAATATCCCCGCCGTTTGAGTGCCCAAATAAGGTGAGTTTTGTAAAGTCGTACGCTGGGTATTTACTCGATAGCTCATTAACTAAAAACTTAAGCGTTACTACGCCACGGTGCCAGTTTTCCATGCGAGTGGTTAAGTAAGGTTGCTCACGATTAAGGTAAGGGTCACTTTTTAATTCATGTGCAACGGCTACTGTTAAGTATCCGCGCTGATTAAACGCATTACTAACAAACGTATATTCATTATGGCTAATACCGTAGCCCGCATTAATAAACGCCACAGGGCATTTTGCTTGCGCTGTACACTTAGCATTATTAGCTGGCAATGTAATATTGATAGGAATATCGCGATTACGGCTTTTATCAGTTATAACGTTCTCATTTGCATAGCTTGCTGTGCTCATAACTAATGTGCTTAGAGCTAGTGCGCTTAATATAAAAAGCTTTTTAAGTGTTTTTTGCATATTTAAATTTATATAAATTATTGTTTTTAATTAAAAATAACTTTTACTTTATAGCTTTGCATTCTCTATTGTCAAACTATGCGATAATAGCCGCCATTGTTTAAATATATTTAGTAAAAGATCCAATAAATGAAATCATACAATAGCATTCAAGAACGTATAGAAATTTTAGAAGACAAACTAACTGCAATACATGACGAAATCGAAACACTAAAAACCCCTGCTAAAAACAACAATGAACGTATTATTTTTAAGTTTATTGAAACAGGCAGCACAGGTAAAACGAAGGATTTTGTTCGTGAGTTAGGTATTAAATCACCACGTGACGGTCTGTTTTCGTCAGGTGATGTTACAAAACTAATTAAAGATGGCGCTGAAGATATTTCACCTGCGTTATTAGAAATCGCAAGACAGCTTGCCAGTGCACGTAATAAAAATGGCCCTAGCCGTTAATTACGCAGTTACGCAGTATCTAGAAGCCCAGCCAAGCTGTCGCTTCTAGTTAGTAATCATATTAAACTAAATTAATCACAAAGCTCTATATTAAGGCTGGTAAGTAAATTAAGTGCTTCGAAGCGATCAAACTTAGCATTCGCTAAAATATTATTATTCAAATCTATATTAAACGCTGTCGCACCTACAAAATCACATTTTGTTAAGTTAGTTTGAAAAAACTCACTATCGCGAAAATCTGTTCCTGTAAATTCACTACCGCTTAAATCAGCATGTCTAAAATCAACATTTTTGGCAAAGCAGTGTGTTAGTTTGAGGGCTTTGAGGGTTAATTCAAAAAAAGAACTATTACTGAGCTCGCAATAATTAAAGCTCACCGGTGCGTTAATACTAAGCGCTGGCCAATCCACGTCAGTCCATTGCAGACTATTTAATTTACAGTGGCTAAAACTTACATCTTCAAGCGAGCTGTAGTTCCATTTTAGTGACGATAAATTACAGTTTTTAAAGTTGCACTGTATAAATCGGCAATTTTTAAACTGCCCGCCTGAAAAGTCGCAATCGGTAAATGTGCACTCTTCAAACTCAGAATTTTCAGTTAGTTGCTCTTCGTGCTGCAAAGCATTAAATTGCTCGTCGAAGTAGTGATTATTATTTGAAATTGACACTATTAACCTAGTTTTTATTGGGCGTAGACGTTATTTTTAGGTAAATCTTTTTTAAGCGCAAGCACTGCAATAAAAATCAAAGCAAATAGTGGAAATAGCGCTAAACAGCCACCCACAAAAGCTAAAACTCCAGGCATAGTACTTTTACGCTTACCTATTTTGTAGCTAATTACAGCAAAAATAGGAATACTCAGCACAATAAAAAAAACTAAAAATTCACCAAGTAAGGTGGCATTGATCGACATAATAATTCCTTTTTCGTCTATTCGATTAAAATACATGTTGCTGTAAATTTAACCACAAAAAAACCCTTAAGCATATAACTTAAGGGTTTTTAAATTTAGCTCAATAAGCTAAACAAAAATTACTCTTCGCTAGGTATCGCTTTTTCAACAACACTGATTGCAAGCTCAGCTAACGAATCCATATTAGGCTTACTAGGCGCGTTAGTTAATAAACACGACGCTTGTGTTGTTTTAGGGAAAGCAATAACGTCACGAATGTTATCGGTACCACATAAAAGCATTGCTAAACGGTCAAGACCAAATGCTAAACCAGCATGTGGTGGTGTGCCGTATTTAAGTGCATCAAGTAAAAAGCCAAACTTGTCTTGTTGCTCTTGCTCGTTAATACCTAAAATTCTAAATGCAGTTTCTTGCATATCTGCATTATGAATACGTACCGAACCGCCACCCACTTCGTAGCCGTTTAATACCATGTCGTAGGCATCTGAAATAGCCGCAGCTGGATTTGCTTCAAGCTCACTTGCAGTAACATCTTTTGGTGCAGTGAATGGATGATGCACAGCATGTAATGTGCCTTCGTCATCTTCTTCAAACATTGGGAAGTCTACAACCCAAAGTGGTGCCCAACTATTAAGGTTAGTGATTTCTAAGTCAACACCAATCTTAACGCGCAGTGCGCCCATTGCTTCATTTACCGTATTGCGCTTATCGGCACCGAATAAAATAATATCGCCAGACTGTGCATTAGTACGCTCAAGTAATTTTGTGATTACGTCTTCGCTTAAAAACTTAGCCACTGGTGATTGAACACCCTCAGCGCCTGCAGTGTGGTCATTTACTTTCATCCACGCCATGCCTTTAGCGCCGTAAATACCAATAAACTTAGTGTAATCGTCAAGCTGTTTACGAGAAAGCTTAGCGCCACCCGGTACAGTTAATACAGCAACACGACCTTTTTCGTCGTTAGCTGGACCTGAGAAAACATTAAACTCTACATCTTTAACTAAATCTGCAACATCAACTAACTTCATTGGGTTACGTAAATCAGGCTTATCAGAACCGTAAAGGCTCATTGCCTCGCTGTAAGGCATGATTGGAAAATCGCCTAAATCAACGTTTAACAATGTTTGCCACATCTCGCGGATCATTTTTTCAGTCATACCACGTACTTGATCAGAACTCATGAACGAGGTTTCTATATCTATTTGGGTAAATTCTGGTTGACGATCGGCACGTAAATCTTCATCACGGAAACATTTAACAATTTGGTAGTAACGGTCAAAACCCGACATCATCAACAATTGCTTAAATAACTGTGGAGACTGTGGTAAAGCGTAAAAACTACCTTTATGAACGCGGCTTGGCACTAAGTAATCGCGTGCGCCTTCTGGCGTTGCTTTAGTAAGTACAGGTGTTTCGATGTCTAAAAAGCCGTTTTCATCTAAAAAGCGACGAACAAAGCTGCTTGCTTTAGCACGTAATTTAATACGGTCACTCATTTCTAGACGACGTAGGTCTAAGTAACGGTATTTTAAACGACGCTCTTCTGAGTTTACTTGGTTAAAATCAAGTGGAAGCGGTTCAGAGCGGTTAATAATTGTAAGCTCAGTACCTAAAACTTCAATTTCACCTGTTGCCATATCTTTATTTACTTGGCTATCAGGGCGTGCACGTACAGTACCTTTTAGCTGAACACAAAATTCTTGGCGAAGTGTGTTAGCTGAACTCATTAACTCTTCAATGTCAGAGTCGAATACAACTTGTACTAAACCTTCTCTATCGCGTAAATCGACAAAGATAAGTCCACCAAGGTCACGTCGTTTGTTGATCCAGCCACATAGTTCAACTTCTTGATCTACGTGAGTTTTATTTAGCTGTCCGCAATATATAGAGCGCATAGTTTTCCTGTCAGATAAAAGGCTTAAACGGTTATATTTATTTGTTTTAAGGCGTGTGATTTAAAAAACAGGTCACCACAATACAAATAAAGCCGCTAGCAATCTAAAAATAATCAAATTAAGCCCTGCATTATACTCAACTAACATTAAGATGCTAGGGCGTGTGCCGCTTTTGCCCCTGAATTTACAGCAGCTCGTTTTGTTATTTGCTACACTATCGCCACTTTATAATAAGGCGCTAGTTTGTATGTTATATATTGGATGCCCGCAGTGGTCGAGCAATGCATGGAAAGGCAATTTATTTTCAAGCCAATGTAAAAACGCCGATATGCTTAGCCAATACGCACAACATTTTAATTCTGTTGAAGGCAATACCAGCTTTTACGCCGATCCATCGCCAAGCACCGTATTGCGCTGGGCAAATAGCGTACCTGACGATTTTAAATTTACTTTTAAGTTTAATCGTCGCTTTAGCCACGAGCTGCACCTAACTAATGTTCAAACCGAGCTTACTGATTGGCTTAACTTGTTCTCCCCTATTTTAGAAAAAACTGGGCAAATCATGCTGCAATTACCTAAAGCATTTGGCCCTGGTGACTTACCCAAACTCGCACAATTTATTAGCCTATTACCAAAAGAGGTTAATTACGGTGTAGAGGTACGTCATACTGCGTTTTTTCAAAAGGGTGAAGCCGAAATAGCGCTTAACCAATTATTAATGGCAAACAACCTAAATCGTATATCGATGGATACTCGCGCCCTATTTGCGGTAAAACCAACAACCGAAGCGCTAATAGATGCACAGCAAAAAAAGCCCCATTTACCGGTACATGCAATAGCTACTGGCTCAGAGCCTATGGCGCGCTTTGTAATAGCCGATTTACAAAACGACTATAAACCCTTTTATAAACCGTGGCTGAGTAAAGTAAAACAATGGCTTGATGAAGGAAAAACGCCTTATGTGTTTTTTCATACGGCAGATAACCGAGAAGCGCCATTATTAGCAAGGCAGTTTTGCAAAGACCTTGGTTATGATCACAAAGCATTAAACCCATTTACTGGCGAAAAAGAAGCCCACCAGCCAGCACTTTTTTAAAAGTAAAACGACAGAGAAATAATAATGAGTGAATACGCACGTTACTTTACCGGCTACCCAGCTAACATTGTTGAGCAAGTATTAAGCCTTATAGATAACAACAAGGTATGTGACTACTTACTTAAAAAGTATCCGCTAGCACATACCATTACTAGCGATAAACTACTTTACAACTACGCAACCGAGCTTAAAAAACAATATTTAAAAAATGCACCACCGTTTGGTCGCGCTGCTTTTAAAAAGCAAGGCGACATGGTCACCAATGCACTTGGTACACATACGTATCGAATGCAAGGTAAAACCCGTAAACACGATTTAGCGATAAACAGCGACTTGCTGCGCGCTCCCGAGCCATTATTAAAAGCGTTAGTGGTACATGAGCTCGCCCACTTTAAAGAAAAAGATCACAACAAAGGCTTTTATCAGCTTTGCTGCCATATGGAACCGAGTTATCACCAGCTAGAGTTAGATTTAAGAATTTTTTGTGTGGTAGTCGCAATGGGTGAAAATCCTTATTTAAAATAAGGATTTTAGCGTTATTTAACTGAGTGAAAATAAAGCCCATGCTTAAGTTAATGTTTCCTTCCATACCCAGTCTTTTATCCCCGTAAGCAGCTCACAACTTAACGACAGCCCTTAATAAAAAAAGTTTAAAACTACATAATTGCCCTACATTTGAGAACTACACTCTTAAAAGTTAATTTAATCTTTGGAGTTTTTAAATGATGAAAAATACCCATGCCTTTTTACTCAGTGCACTGTGCTGCTTAACCTTAAGTGCCTGCAACGAGCAAAACAGCCAATCACTTGAACAATCAAACCTCAATGATTTTACTCTAACCAGCTCAAAAGTAAGTGATGGCGGTAATTTGCCTATTACTTATACGTGCGATGGGCAAAGCATTAGCCCCCCACTTAACTGGAGTGGTGCACCTAAGGCAACCAAATATTATGCATTAATTATGGATCATAAAGCGCCAGAGGGAATGCATTGGTATTGGACCATGTACAACATTTCCGCCGATAAAACACAAATTAAAGCGGGCGAAACCCTCGGTGAAGTAGGCTCTAATAGCGTAAACGATTTAAACCAATACGCGCCGCCTTGCTCTAAAGGCCCAGGTGAAAAAAGCTATACTTATACTGTATACGCGTTATCTGCACCGGTTACCTTTAATAGCGATACAAAAGTAGATCGCTCAGCATTACTCGCTGCTGTAAAAGATATTACGCTCGATACTGCAAGTATGACGGTTAAATACTCGCGAAGCGCCAGTAGCGCCGAACACAAACCTAATACAAGACCAAAACCAAATGAGCAACCAAAGCCTGATAAATCATATTTAACCGCTAACGTAAAATCACCTCGTTGCGATGCTATTACACAATCAGTAAGTAATGCAGGGTTTGATCAAAGCGTATCTGTTACGTGCGATGAACAATATGCTTATATTGCCTCATCTACTTATCCTGATCATGAAGTAATGACTGGTATTACAGGTACTAACGAGCAAATACCTGTTCCAGCTAAAGACTACGTAGCACCTATAAAGCTAAATCCTAAAAAAGCAAAAACAATAACAACAATTGATGCAGCCGTAGGTGTTGCCGTTAATGGCGTACCAATATACGACTATTCTTCGCAAGGTGAGTTGGACGTAAATAGCTACGATGAAAAACACGACACGTTAGCACTCGGACAGTTAGATATATGTGGCGGACACGCAGGACGAGGTGATGACTACCATTATCATGTATCGCCAACGTGTATGATTGACACAATGAAAAACCAAACAAGCGATGCCATTATTGGTTGGGCTTACGATGGTTACCCGCTGTATGGCAGTAAAAACCCAGACGGCAGTGCAATTGCCAAAGGTGACCTTGATGTATGTAACGGACAAACCGACGACACATTTGGCTATCGCTACCAAACATCAGCTACGCCGCCGTATATTATTCAGTGCTTAGTTGGTGAAGTAGATACCGCAAAATTACCAAGAGTGTCACCACTGAGTGGCGATACTCAAGGTATAAGAGCCGACTTACGCCCGCCACAAGGAGGCGTTAAAAACCTAACGCACACAATCTCTGAAAACGGCAGCCGTACAATGAGCTACTCATACAAAGGCGAAAACTACTTTACTACCTACAGCCCTGCATCACAGGGAAAAGACTGCTATAGCTTTAAACAAAAAACCATCAGTAATAGTGGCAAAGTTCAAACAGGTACATTTTGTAGAGGTCCGCAACCAAATCACCTTACTCCAACAGTCACTAAGCAAAATACAAATCCTGCCATTACAGACAAGCATAACTTAAAACTAGAAGCATGGGCTGATAACTGGTTTACAGCCTACATAGGCGAGCAGTTACTTGTTGAAGATTCTGTACCAATAACCACAGAGCGCTCATTTAATGCCGAAAGTATTACGTTTTCTGCAAACTACCCTATTGAGCTTAATTTAATAATTAAAGACTTTAAGCAAAACGACACTGGGCTTGAATACATCGGTGCTAAAAATCAGCAAATGGGTGATGGCGGTTTTATTATGCAACTTACCGACACCGATACAAATAAAGTAATTGCGGTAAGCAATAAAAGCTTTAAATGCGAAATACTTCACAAAGCGCCGCTTAACAAATTATGCGAAAGCGAATCAAACCCTGTAGCGGGCGAAGGCGCTTGTACGTTTATGTCAAAAGAAGCACCAACTGACTGGCTGCAAAGTAACTTTGACGATACGAATTGGGCTAATGCAGTAGAGCACAACTTTGCCGATGTAGGACCAAAAGACGGTTACGACGATATTAACTGGGATGAAAACGCAAAATTCATATGGGGCGAAGACTTAGAAACCGACAACACCCTTATTTGTAAAGTAACTATTGAGCAACCTCAATAAACAAAAAGGTCTCCGCTTCAATAAAAGGTAGTAATTATGTATTTTTTTAAAAAATTAAAATGGCTAATGCTAGCGTGTATTTTAACAAGTATGTGCGCTCAAGTGAGCGCACATGTATTAAAAAACACAACAGCCCAAGTAATTTTAAGAGATGGGCAAGTTGAAGTAAAAGTATTAACTAATGCTGAGCATTTAATCTCAGCGCTGCAAAGCGAGCAAGCATGGCTTATGGGCGATATTGATAAGCTTATGCCTACAAAATTAAGTGCAGAGCAACAAGAAGAGTTTGTAAAAAATGCACTTAAACAAAAAACGAGCTTACGTGTAAATCAGCAAGTTATCGTGTTTGAACGCGTCGTTTTTACCACCAGCAACAACGAAGCGCACGACCTAGAAATTGTTTTTCAAGCGAAGCACTCATTTGCAACAGTAGATGAGCTTGCCATATCGTTTCCTAAAAGTTTAGGTGCAGTACACGCAAGCTTTGTAAAACCACAATATAAGTTACTGGGTGCTGGCGATACCGCAAAAATAAAGTTCTAGCCCAAGAATCAACATACCTAAAAGCTTACTTAAAAAGGATTTTAGTAAGCAACTCCCTAAATACGCTAATTGTAGGCACATAATCAATATGCAATACTGCTTGGTACGTTAACACATGATTTTTACTATTTGCCAATCAGTGAAATTAATACATAAATTCTTTTTAGCTTTTTTTATCACTAATATCGCCCTTGTTGGGCTTATGTTTGTGTTTATATATATGACCTTTTCGTCAGGTTTTAACGACTTTGTTGAACAAGAAGAAACAAAACATGTAGCAATGGTTAAGCATCAACTTATTGAGTTTTATAGCGGATTAGGCAGTTGGCAACCCATTACACAAAGCACGCAATTATGGCGCTCTATTGTAGAGCCACAAAAAAAGCCAGGCGAGCCTAAAACGAATAAACACACAAGCACCCCACCCAAACCAAATAGCAGCAATGCAACGCCCTCTTTATTGTGGGTACACTTACCTGCAGGTTCCCTTAAAACAGGGCAACGTATAAGTTTGTATGATCAAAATAAAAAGGTTGTTGTTGGTAGAGCTAATTTAAACGACAACCCACATATAGAGCCTATTTTATTAAACAATAACGTTATAGGCTGGATAGGTTTAGTCCCTTCAAAACTTGTACAAAGTAGCCCGGCAGAAGCCTTTTTAGCAGCGCAATTTCATAACTATTTTATGATCACGTTACTCGTTATTATGCTCGCATTTATTATGGCTATTGTGTTATCTCGCCATTTAATAAAACCAATAAAGCAAATAGTGACTGGCACCGATGAGTTAATAAAAGGAAATTTTGCCAGCAGAATAATTCCCTCTAGTAAAGATGAGCTAGGTACCCTATCCAACAACTTTAATGCCTTAGCCCACACGCTTGAGCAAAACCAACAAATGCGATTTCAATGGGTGTCAGACACATCCCACGAATTAAGAACCCCACTTACCGTACTACGCTCGCATTTACTAGCCGTTCAAGATGGCGTATTTACAGCCGACACAAAGCGCATTAATTTACTCATAAACCAAGTAGATAACTTAAGCCACATTGTTGACGACCTAGCCCAACTAGCACAAACAGATAGCGTTAATTTAACCTATAACAATGCGCGCATTGATTTAATCACTATTTTTGAGCAATCAATTGAAAACTACACCGCTCGCTTTAAAGAGCATGAATTAAATGTAGATAGCAAAAGCTTAACCAAAGCCGGAAAATGTATAATAAATGGTGATAAAGAACGCCTTATACAATTATTTTCAAACCTGTTAGAAAATACCTGCAGATACACGCATAAAGGTGGGCAAGTAATAATACTTGCCCACAAAAGACCCAATAACATTGAGCTTATTTTACAAGATTCAGCCCCAAGTGTTTTACCAAACGACTTACAAAAATTGTTTGAGCGTTTTTATCGCGTTGAAAAATCTCGAAGCCGAGAGCACGGCGGCTCGGGCTTAGGGCTTGCACTTTGCAAACAAATAGTAGAGGCACATGGCGGTCAAATATCGTTGCACAACTCACCACTCGGTGGGCTAGAGGTAAAAATAACGCTGACACTTTTAGGTTAAAATAATGGCATCACAAAAAATACTTATCGTTGAAGACGAAGAAAACATTGCCGAGGTACTTATTGCCTACGCTAAGCAACAAAATTACGAAACTGAGCACTTTAATAGTGGCAAAGGTGTAGTTAGTTTTGTAAAACAAAACGCAGTAGATTTAATACTTCTTGATTTAATGCTGCCAGATGTTGATGGCATAGAGCTATGTAAGCAAATAAGAGCCTTTTCAAGTCTGCCTATTATTATGCTTACCGCAAAAAGTGAGGAAATAGACCGCTTGCAGGGTTTAGAGATCGGCGCCGATGACTACATATGCAAACCCTTCAGCCCCAATGAAGTTGTAGCACGCATAAAAGCCGTACTAAGAAGGACCAGCCAGCCTAAAACCAACATCATTAATCATAATAATTTCCAATTACACAAAGACGATTACGAAGCACGCCTAAACGACAAAAGTATTGGCTTTACCGCCGTCGAGTTTAAAATATTTTTATTATTTATAAGCCACGTAGGGCGTGTTTTTACCCGCGAAGATATTATTAATAACGTATACAGCGACACAACCGACATATCCGATCGCAACATAGATACACATATTAAAAATATACGAAAAAAGATTAACGACATTCAAGCAGGGCTAAACCCAATAGCAGCGGTTTATAGTGTGGGCTATAAATTTAAAGAGTAGGTTTACTTATTCAAATAAAGCTAACATGACGCAAAAGCGCGATATAAATCGCGCTTTTATTTTAATCACTAACCTGAACACTCATAACTAAAGATTAATAGCTGAGCAGTCGTTGGGTTTCGTTTCTCTCAACCCAACCTACGTAAATAGACTTAAAGCCCTAGGCCTGCCATAAAATCATCATCGCCATCATCTTGTTCTACTGCTTTAGATGATTTTTCTTTGTCCGCTTTTTTTCGTGCTTCGTTTTCAATTATGTCGTCTGGGTCGAGTGCTTCTGCAATATCAAAGTCGTGTAATTTAATGAACTCTGTTTTATCCATCGCTAATTCCAAGTAAAAAATATTTTGCTTACTTGTCGTGAATGTTACGCGGCGGGCTTGCGGGCGATCCATCGTGGTATCTACCGATATTTGCACTTGCTTGTTTATTGCCATCATTTTTGGCTGGTTTTGCGTAATAGACGTATGTAATTGCTCACGCACTTTAGACGTAAAGTCGCCAACAATTTGATTCATCAACTCGCCTAGTACGTTTGATACGTCGTCTGATAAATGGCTATGCGCTATTTCATCTTCTGGCATTCCCATATTGCGCATGTAATCGCCATAAATTTCCATCGCCGCTTGCGAAGTAAAGTTGGTAATTACGAGCCCTGTAAAACCGCCGTCAAATAAAACAAAGCAACCAATATCTGGTCGCATACATGTACGTGTTATTTTTTGCACCATGGCTGAGTAGCTAATACCATTACCGCTGGCTGATGTGAGTACACCTGTCACTGAATGACAAAGGGTTGCTAATATATCGTCTGTGCTGATGACCTTACTTTTGCTCATTTAATCTTCTCTTTTGTACTTATTATTCATAATTCTAGTCAAGCTACTGAATTTATCACTGACTATCCAGTATAAAATGTTAAAATAGCGCCATTATTTACAAAGAGACTGCCTTCGTGACCATAAAAGACAGTATTTATGCCTCTGAGCAACAAGTAAAAGATTTTAGCTTTGACCAAAATGTAGTCGAAGTTTTTCCAGATATGATCCAGCGCTCTGTACCTGGGTATGCCACCATTGTAAGCACTATGGGTAAACTTGCGGGTGAGTACGCACAAAGTAACTCAAATCTTTATGATTTAGGCTGCTCACTGGGCGCAGTCACGCTTAGCATGCGCCGTAACATTCGCACCGATAACTGCCATATAATAGCGGTAGATAACTCTCAAGCTATGGTTGAGCGTTGTAAGGTGCACTTACAAGGTTTTAAATCGGATGTGCCGGTTACTGTTACTTTGGGCGATATTAACGAGCTTGAGATTCAAAACGCCTCAGTAGTAGCAATGAACTTTACACTGCAATTTATTCCACATGCGCAGCGCCAAGCCGTGCTTGAAAAAATATACGCTAATTTAAAGCCTGGTGGTGTATTGCTGCTAAGCGAAAAAATTAAAGCCGAAAACGAGCAATGCGATAACCTATTAATTGATTTGCACCACGACTTTAAACGTCACAATGGCTACTCAGAGCTTGAAATAAGCCAAAAACGTACCGCCATCGAAAACGTTATGCGCCCAGATACACTAAGCGCTCACTTTACTCGCTTACAAGATATTGGTTTTAGCCAAACTCAAGTGTGGTATCAATGTTTTAATTTTTGCTCAATGGTAGCAATTAAATAAAGAGAGTCATCCATGTCTCAATGGTTTAACCAATTTTACGCATCTATCGCACAAAGCCCACTTAGTCACTGGCTAGAAACCCTCCCTGCTCAATTAAAACATTGGCAAAACGAGGCTAGCCATGGTGATTTGCCTAAATGGCAAAAAGTACTTAAAAACTTGCCTGAGGTGGCAACTTCCCATGTTGATATTTCTACTAAGGTAGAAATTGGCGCCCCAGGAGAGATGAGTGATGGCGAGCAAAAGCAAGCCATGCATTTATTAAAACGCATGATGCCATGGCGCAAAGGCCCATTTAGTGTGCACGGTATTGAAATAGATACAGAGTGGCGCAGTGATTGGAAGTGGGACCGCCTGCTTCCTCATATTGAGCCATTAAAAGGCCGCACTGTTTTAGATATTGGTTGTGGCTCAGGGTATCATTTATGGCGTATGCGCGGTGAAGGCGCAGAGTTTGTCGTGGGTATTGATCCATCTGATTTATTTTTATGTCAGTTTCAGGCAATTAAACACTACAACCCAGATGAAAACGTACATTTACTGCCACTAGGCGTAGAAGCATTACCCGAGCTTAAAGCGTTTGATACTGTTTTTTCTATGGGTGTACTTTATCATCGTCGCTCACCTATCGACTTTTTAGCGCAGTTAAAAGCGCAGCTTCGCCCAGGCGGCGAACTCGTACTTGAAACCCTAGTAATTGAAGGCGACGAAAACACGGTATTAGTCCCAACCGACCGCTACGCTAAAATGCGCAACGTTTGGTTTATTCCAAGTACTGCAGCATTAAAGCTGTGGATGGAGCGCGTTGGCTTTAAAGATGTGCAAATAAAAGATTGCGCTATTACCACGCTTGAAGAGCAACGTAAAACCGACTGGATGGAAAACGAATCGTTAATCGATTTTTTAGATCCAAACGATACAAGTAAAACAATTGAAGGCTACCCCGCTCCACTTCGAGCCATATTAACCGCAAAAGCATAGCTGTTAATTTAACGCCTTTAATACTAAAAAAACGCCTACGGGCGTTTTTTTGTTTATTTAAACAACAAACAGCGGACAAGTGTCCTTGTTAATTATTTCAAAATTACATTTACGCTAGCCGCGACCTTGCAATTGTTGTAAAATACGCGCGTTTCTAAGCAACCCAAAACAACTATTTTGAGGAAAACCTGTGAGCGAACAAAAACAGTCTCTAAGCTATAAAGACGCGGGCGTAGATATCGACGCTGGTAATGCACTTGTTGAGCGTATTAAAGGCGTAGTTAAAAAAACTCGTCGTCCTGAAGTAATGGGCGGAATTGGTGGTTTTGGCGCACTTTGCGAAATTCCTGAAGGCTACAAGCAACCAGTATTAGTTGCAGGCACAGATGGTGTTGGTACTAAACTACGTTTAGCAATCGACTTAAAAAAACACGATACTGTTGGTATTGATTTAGTTGCAATGTGTGTAAACGACTTAATTGTTCAAGGTGCTGAACCCCTGTTTTTCCTAGATTACTATGCAACTGGTAAGCTAGATGTAGACACAGCAGCTGACGTAGTTACAGGTATTGGCAAAGGTTGTGAAATTTCAGGTTGTGCCCTAATTGGTGGCGAAACAGCTGAAATGCCAGGTATGTATGATGGTGAAGACTACGACATGGCAGGCTTTTGTACAGGCGTTGTAGAAAAATCAAAAATTATTGATGGCACAAAAGTAGCGGCAGGCGATCAGCTTATTGCACTTGCTTCAAGCGGTCCTCATTCAAATGGCTTCTCTTTAATTCGTAAAGTACTTGAAGTGTCAAACGCTGATACAAGCGCTGACTTTGAAGGTAAAACATTAGGCGAAACCTTACTTGAGCCTACGCGTATTTACGTAAAACCTTTACTTGAGTTATTCAAAAACGTTGACGTACATGCGCTTTCGCATATTACTGGCGGCGGTTTTTGGGAAAACATTCCACGCGTATTACCCGCTTCAGCAAAAGCTGTAGTTAAAGGTGATAGCTGGCAGTGGCCACCTATTTTTAACTGGTTACAAGAAAACGGTAATATTACTACACACGAAATGTACCGTACATTTAACTGTGGTGTAGGTATGGTTTTAGTAGTCCCTGCAGACAAACTTGAGCAAAGCTTAACAATGCTAAAAGACTTGGGCGAAAATGCATGGCACCTTGGTGAAATTCAAGATGCAGCAGCTGGCGAAGAGCAAGTTGAAATTGTAGGTGGTGCTAAGTAATGGCACCGACTCGTCTGGTAGTTTTAATCTCAGGTAGTGGCTCTAATTTACAAGCCATCATAGATGCCTGCGAACGTGGCGAGATAAACGGACATATAGCGGCTGTTATTAGTAATAAAGCTGACGCTTATGGCCTAGAGCGTGCAAAACAAGCAGGTATTGCTACAAAAGTGCTCAGTCATAAAGATTTTGACTCGCGCGAAGCGTACGATGCGCAATTAATGAACGTTATCGACTCTTTTATGCCAAATCTAGTTGTATTAGCTGGGTTTATGCGTATTCTTACTCCTGGCTTAGTGCAAAAATATGTTGGAAAAATGTTGAACATTCATCCATCTTTGTTGCCTAAGTATCAGGGGCTGAATACCCACCAAAGAGCAATTGATGCAAAAGACGATGTTCATGGCGTAAGTGTTCACTTTGTTACTGAAGAATTAGACGGCGGTCCCGTTATTCTTCAGGCGCAAATACCTGTACTCAAGGATGATACAGCAGAAACATTAGCAAAACGCGTGCATGAGCAAGAGCATATAATTTATCCTTTGGTGGTCAAGTGGTTCAGTGAACACAGACTTACTATGGAAGCAGATTATGCAGTTCTTGACAAAAAACAACTTCCTGCACACGGCGCGCACTACCCACAATAAAAAAATAAGTGCCCTGTTGTTATGTGCGGGCGCTTTACTTCCAACTAGCCTAATTGCAGGCGAATTGACCCAGTATCAAGCTAATTACGATATTTTACGCAAAGGTAAAAATCATGGTGAGGCTGTTCGTGAGCTCAAAAAAACGGGCGACGATACTTATGAACTTACATACCACAGCAATATTGAGTGGATGATTTTCTCTGACTCTCGTGAAGAAACATCAAAGTTTACCTTTAAAGATGGCAAGGTTACCCCGCATCATTACAACATGATTCGTACAGGGACAGGCCCAGATAAAGATTACAAAATTGATTTTGATACAACAAACAAAGTAGTGACTAGCAGCGCTAGTGAATACCCACTTAAATGCGAATGGACTGATGAATTTCAGGATGCTATTTCGTACCAAGTGCAAGTGCGCGAAGGATTGAAAAAAGGCGAAACAAGCTTTTCATTCCCCCTTATAGATAAAAAAGGTAACCGCCGCGACTACAACTTTGAAGTATCTGGCACCGAGATGATTTCGTTGCCTATTGGTAATGTAGAAGCCATTAAAGTAAAACGTTTATACGATAACGATAAACGCCAAGCGATTGCGTGGTTTGCGCCAGAAATGGATTACATGCTGGTACGTATGTGGAAAGGCGAAAAAGGTATGGAGCAGTTTGAAGTTCAAATGAATTCATTTACTGTTACTGCACCTACAGCTGTTGCGCCTGCTACAGCACAACGACCTCAAGAAGCTAACTAGCTTTTAAATAAATCAGTAATAAAATAGGTGGGCTAAATTAGCTCACCCATCTTAAACAATGCAAATTCTCCCGGCTCCATTTTTTGCCAGCGCTCATCATTCGTCAAAGGCCTTGTAGCTATAACTGTTACTACATCGTTTGGTGTGGTCTCTTGTTGAAAATCAACCACCATGTCGGCATCAATCAACGTTGCTTTACCAAATGGCGCACGGCGCGTTATGTAGTGTAAGTTATTAGTGCAATACGCTAAAACAAACACCCCATCGGTCAATAACATATTAAACACGCCTTTTTCACGCAACGTATGCGAAAGCTTAGCCGCATATCTAAAAACCGACGCCATATTACTTGGACGCTTTGGGTATTTTTCGCGAATTTTATCAAGTAACCAACAAAAAGCGAGTTCACTATCGGTGTTACCCACTGGGCGATAGTACTCTGTTTTTAAATCATGATAATTAGATAACTGCCCGTTATGAGCGTAAGTGATTTCACGCCCCCATAACTCTCGCGTAAAAGGATGAGTATTTTCAAGACATACTCGCCCGCGGTTACCTTGGCGAATATGGCTAATAACCGAGACACTTTTAATTGGGTATGCTTTAACGAGCTTTGCAATTTCAGATTGATAACTCGGCTCAGGATCTTTAAAGGTTCTACAACCTTTACCTTCGTAAAACGTAATGCCCCACCCGTCTTTATGTGGTCCCGTGTTTCCGCCACGCTCTAAAAGGCCTGAAAAACTAAAACAAATATCGGTAGGCACATTGGCTGACATGCCAAGTAATTCACACATTAATAAAATAACCCTTAAAAACCATACATTAAAATAAATAGCGTTATATTTGTGTATTAAGCGTACACTAATTTGCAGCCCGCTATAACGGCTATACTTACTTAAAAAATGTCATTTTGCTATTAGATTTATTTATTTTTACGTTAACACTACTTACGGTTAATGCTTTGACTATACGATAGTTATTGTGCGTTCCTCTGTCGGGTAATTAAATATCGTATTTAAGTTACTTTCTACTACAATTTAACATCGTTATGTACTTGAAAATTACTGTTACTAGCGCTACTCTAAGTGAGGTGGTCTGACCTCTATTAAGGAATAAAAATGACACTCATATTTACACTGGTTCTAATCGCGTTGCTTTGCACTGCGGTTTACCACAGAGCAAGTTGGAACACAGCACTTGGTGTTTCGGCTATAACTTTATTAATTGGTACCTTTGCGGGTGCTTTTGGTTTAATTAGCTGGTTGATCTTTTTGATCATCGCGGTTCCTCTTTCTGTTACTGGCCTTCGTCAGCAATATATCATCAAGCCTATTTTTGCTACGTTTAAAAAAGTAACGCCAAGCATGTCTGATACTGAAAAATCAGCTATTGATGCCGGTACGACGTGGTGGGAAGCTGACTTATTTTGCGGTAACCCAGATTGGAAAAAACTTCACCAATACCCAGTTCCTAAACTTACTATTGAAGAGCAAGCCTTTGTTGATGGCCCTGTTGAAGTAGTATGTAGCATGTTGGACGATTGGGAAGCAACGCACGAACTAACCGACCTTCCTCAAGATGTATGGCAATATCTAAAAGATAATAAATTCTTTGCCATGATTATCAAAAAAGAATACGGCGGTTTAGAGTTTTCTGCATTTGCACAGTCTTGTGTACTTCAAAAACTAACGAGTAAATCAACATTACTTTCGTCAATTGTTGGTGTACCAAACTCTTTAGGCCCAGGTGAATTATTACAACACTATGGTACAAAAGAGCAAAAAGATCATTACTTACCGCGCCTAGCGAGCGGTCAAGAAATTCCATGTTTTGCATTAACTTCGCCAGAAGCGGGTTCTGATGCAAGCTCAATTCCAGACTACGGTGTGGTATGTAAAGGGCAATGGAATGGTGAGGAAGTTGTGGGTGTTAGTTTAACGTGGAATAAGCGTTACATTACACTTGCCCCAGTGGCTACCGTACTTGGTCTTGCGTTTAAATTACAAGATCCAGATGGCCTAATTGGCGACAATAAAGAGCCAGGTATCACTTGTGCACTTATTCCAACGAATACTCCTGGGGTTGAAATTGGTCGTCGACATTTCCCGCTTAACGTACCATTTCAAAATGGTCCTACTCGCGGTAAAGATATTTTCGTACCACTTGATTATATTATTGGTGGTCCAGATATGGCTGGTCAAGGCTGGCGCATGTTGGTTGAATGTTTATCGGTTGGTCGTGCAATTACATTGCCGTCAAACTCTGCCGGCGGCATTAAAATGATTGCCGTTGCAACGGGTGCGTATAGCCGCATTCGTCGTCAGTTCCGTTTACCTATTGGTAAAATGGAAGGTGTTGAAGAGTCACTAGCAAAACTTGCTGGTTACGCTTACAGCTCTGATGCTGCGGTTAGTATGTCTACGGGTGCGGTTGATTTAGGCGAAAAGCCATCGGTAGTTTCTGCCATTATTAAATACCACCTGACAGAGCAAATGCGTGATGCAACTATTCATGCAATGGATGTACTTGGCGGTAAGGGCATCATGCTTGGGCCAAATAACTATTTAGGTCGTGGCTACCAAGGTGCACCTATTGCCATTACCGTTGAAGGTGCAAACATCTTGACCCGTAATATGATTATTTATGGTCAAGGTGCAATTCGCTGTCATCCATTTGTACTTACCGAACTAGGTGCGTGCGAAATTGAAGACCGCGAAGAAGCGCTTAACGTATTTGATAAAGCGCTAATGGGTCATATTGGTTTTACTATGTCGAACCTTGTACGTACTAAGTGGCTTGCACTTACCGGCGCACGTTTTACAAGTGTGCCGTACAACGACGAAACTGCTGAATTTTACCGTATAGCGTCACGCTTTAGTGCATCACTTGCTCTTATGTCAGACATTAGCATGGCAGTATTTGGTGGCTCACTAAAACGTAAAGAACGTATTTCAGCACGTTTAGGTGACTTACTTAGTTACTTATACTTAGTGTCTGCAACGCTCAAGCGTTACAACGACGAAGGCCGTAAAAAAGAAGATTTTGCTCTAGTAAAATGGAGTTGCCAAGATCACCTTTATCATTGCCAACGCGCACTTGCTGATTTAATTAATAACATGCCTTCGGCTCCACTACGTGCCGTGTTAAAAGTATTGTTATTCCCGTTTGGTCGCCCGGTTCGTAAACCAACTGACCAACTTGAGCATAAACTTGCGCAACTACTACAAGTACCTAGTGAAACGCGTAACCGTTTAGCAAGCTACGTATACTTAAAAAATGAGCCGCTTAACCTTGTGGGTCGTCAAGAGCAAACGCTTAAAGACATCCTAGACGTTGAGCCATTATTTGAAAGAGTATGTAAAGAGAAAGGCCTTAAACTGCCATTCTTCCAGCTTGATAAAGTAGCGCAAATGGGACTTGAAGCAGGCATTTTAAGCCAAGCAGAGGCTGATAAACTAGCTGCTGTTGAGCAATCTCGTTTAGATGTTATTAACGTTGATGACTTCGACCCTGCTGACTTACTTGCAGGAAAAGCCGCACGTAATAGCGTTAAAAAAGAAGCTGATGCTGCTTAACTAAGCTAAGCATTTACAGACCAAAAGCCAGCATATAACGTGCTGGCTTTTTTGTGCACAATAAAAAGTTTTAACAACGTGATGGAGTAGTTTAATTCGTTAGATTGTTTAAATAATTATACAGCTTGGTATCACAGGCAGCTCTAACATCTAACCAACCCTAAAAGCTCTGTATTGATTAAATACCCCTAATTCACCTCTATACTCCTGTAAAAACTTAAACCCTCTCAAGAGCTCTACAAGTACAACACTATAAAGTTAATGACTATACCAATTAGCAATAATACTTAGAGCCTGCCTAGCAGTGTTAAAAATCTCTGATATACGACTGCATAGATGCAGGAGATAGATCAATGCAGGATCATTTGCCGAAAACAACTAAATAACGAATTATTCCTTATTATCGACATGCTTTTCTTACATCAAAATAGATTACCTTTTTCTAAAAACTTAAATTGGTTATTAAGGGAAGTACGAATTTCGTTGAAGTACTTGCTATCAACACCTTCTTTTTTAATTAAATCGATGTACTGCATAATAGTCGCAACTATTTCGTCAC